>CAZCMD010000259.1:0-4911 GCA_964499695.1 uncultured Desulfatiglans sp. | reverse complement strand
GTAATTTCAATTAGTTAGCTGAATTAAAACCCTCTAACTGCGGAAGTTGGGTTAATACGTGTCCTGAATACTATTGATATACTTAAACTATTGAAGACAATCGATAATTCAAGTATAGGATAATTATACTTGAATTTTAGGTTATGGTTTATTTGGGAAGTCTTTTCTTGAATAACACCTATGACTATTGTAAATTGTATTTAATTATAATCCTTAAAAATATTTCGCAGAAAAAACAGTTTTATTGATAACTCCCGAAACGGGTTGTTATCCAGTTAGCAAATAGCCATATTTTTTGCCTTTTTCTGAAAATGGATAAGTGAATTGTTAAGTTAACCGGAAACGACTTAATAACTTGTTGAATCTTAAAATGGTGGTTACTTTATGAATAATTTTATTAAAATATGCAATTCAAGTTTGAGAATCCTGATGGCAATCGTTTTTATCATATTTCTATTTTGCCCTTTCGTGATGGGAAATCAATATTCTTATGAAGAGTATATTAGGCAGGGTGTTGATTATTTTGAAAAAGGAGAAATTGATAAAGCCATATCCGAGTTTAACAAGGCCATTGAATTAAAACCAGATTATGCTGGCAGCTACATCAATCGTGGGCTTGCCTATAAAAATAAAGGCCGAATTGATGAAGCTATTTCTGACTATAATAAAGCAATTGAATTAGATCCCAAATTGTCTACTTCTTATTACAGCAGGGGAATAACCTACGAGGATAATCATCAACTTGAAAAAGCCATATCTGACTATAGTAAGGCCATAAAGTTAAATTCTAAAAATAGCAAAGCTTACAATCGTAGAGGCGTTGCCTATGGGAAAAATGGGCAGATTGATAAGTCAATCACTGATTTTAATAAAGCCATAAACCTAAATCCTGATGATCCTTCTTACTATAACAATCGTGCATATTCCTACAGTAAAAAAGGCCAAATTGATCAGGCGATCAATGATTATAACAAGGCTATAAAATTAAACCCTCAAGATCCAGCATTATACAATGATCGTGGAATTGCATATAAGAAATTAGATCAAATCGAAAAGGCTATTTCTGACTACAATAAGGCCATAGAATTAAATCCGGAATACTCCAATGCTTACTACAATCGTGGAAAAGCCTATGAGAAGGACGGCAAAATTGATATGGCAATCGCTGATTATAGTACAGCAATAAATTTAAACCCGTATGACTCTTCCGCATACAATACTCGGGGATTTGCATATAAGAAAAAAGGCGAAATTGGTAAAACTATTTCTGATTACGAGAAAGCAATAGAATTGAATCCGGAGTATTCACTTGGATACAACAACCTAGCTTATCTTTTATCTACATATCCTGATGATAGATATCGAGACGGTAATAAGGCTATAAAACTTGCCCAAAAGGCACTAGAAATAAAATATGATGGTTCTATATTAGATACTTTAGCGGTAGCGTATGCTGAAGCAGGTAGATTTGATGAGGCCATAGTGACACAAGAAAAAGTTATTGACTCCCTTAAAAAGGAAAGACTCCCACAAAAAATAATTGATGAATGCGTAGAACGCCTAAATTTCTACAAAGCAGGTAAGCCATGGAGAGAAATATAATAAATTCAATAAATTAACATGAAAATCTGCTACAGGTGACAGCGTAAAAGACACACTGCTCCTGAGCCGAAGCGTTAACTTGCAAGTATCACAATATTAGGAATGCTCGGGGTATGTATCGATACTTGGAACTTAAGTATATTTGCATAATACATGAATTCTGGAAAATTTAACTATTGATCCAGTATAGAGTACTTTTCAAGAATTACTTACGTACAATATATTTTTAGCCTTTTTCTCTTCTGTAAAAATAAGCAGGAACAAAACCCTGAATATCATGTCTAAAGCGGGTTATGAGGCCTTTTTCTGCCATCTTTTACCTTGACTAAGAAAGGTATATGGATTAAAAGTAAATGTTCAAATTATTAAAATAACTAAAAAAATTAATCATTTACTATTATTTTAAATACTTATAGCGGTTTATTAATTATGGAAAAAACAAGCACGGTAACGGAAGATCGCAGAAAAAAAATTGATCGACTAAAAGAATTAGGCATTAACCCCTTCCCGGCAGGGTACAAATTCAACTTTGATTCAAAAAAGGCTATAGAAAAGTTCGGAGGGATTTCGGGTGAAGAGCTCGAAAAGGATACCACCCCATACACTTTTGCTGGCAGGATAATGGCCATGAGGGTATTCGGCAAGGCCGCATTTATCCACATAAAGGACAACGCTGGAAAGATACAGGCATATATCAGAAAGGACAAGGTGGGTGATGCGGGATATGAGCTTTTCAAGCTCATGGATATAGGCGACTATATAGGCATAACAGGTTCATTTTTCAAAACAAAGACCGATGAACTGACCATACTCGCAACTGAAATAAAGCTTCTTACCAAATCCTTGAGACCCCTTCCTGAAAAGTGGCATGGGCTAACAGATGTTGAAACACGATACAGACAGCGTTATGTAGACCTTATAGTTAATGACGAGGTCAGGGATGTCTTTATAACAAGAAGCAGGATAATCAGTTTTTTCAGAAACTACTTCAACTCACTAGGCTTTCTTGAGGTTGAAACACCCATGATGCAGACCATCCCCGGCGGCGCAACAGCCAGGCCATTTAAGACCTATCATAATGCCCTTGGCATGGACCTTTACCTCAGGATCGCGCCTGAGCTTTTTTTAAAGAGGCTTGTTGTGGGTGGTCTTGACAGGGTCTATGAGATTAACAGGAATTTCAGGAATGAGGGCATATCAGTAAAACACAACCCTGAATTCACCATGATAGAGTTCTACATGGCCTATGCCACCTATGAAGAGCTTATGCTTCTTACAGAAGAGCTGTTCAGCAGGCTGCTCACAGAAATAAAGGGGAGCCTTGTAATAGAGTATCAGGGTGAAAAGATAGATTTTACTCCCCCATGGAAAAGGATCTCACTCTATGATGCTATCAGGGATATAGGCGGTACAGGCGATGAGGTATTAAAGGATTTTGAAGCGGCAGTTAAATTTGCCGAGTCAAAAAAGATACCCATCCTTAAGACAGACAGCCATGTAAGGGTGCTTGAAAAGATATTTGACGAGCTTGTTGAGCACAAGCTTATCAACCCCACATTTGTTACAGGGTATCCTACAGAGATATCACCTTTATCAAGGAAGAACGATCAAAATCCTGATATTGTAGATAGATTTGAGCTTTATATTACAGGCAAGGAGATAGCAAACGCATTTACAGAGCTGAATGACCCTGATGATCAACGTGGCAGGTTTGAAAAACAGGTGGCCTTGAGAGAAGCCGGAGACGATGAGGCACAGTATATGGATGAAGACTTTGTCACGGCACTTGAATACGGTCTTCCTCCCACTGCAGGAGAGGGTATCGGCATAGACAGGGTGATCATGCTTCTAACCGATTCACCCTCGATAAGGGATGTAATACTTTTCCCGCACATGAGACATAAACAGTCATGATATGAAAGGCAAGCCCCCGTATGTTACACGGGGGTTTCATTTTTTTATGGTACTTGAACTCTTTTTAAGCCTGAGATACCTGAAGGCCAAACGAAAACAGGCCTTTATCTCCATAATATCGGTCATCTCCATTCTGGGTGTAATGGTTGGCGTGATGTCCCTTATTGTTGTCCTTTCTGTAATGAACGGGTTCAGATCAGAGCTCATGTCAAGGTCTTTAGGCATAATGCCACATATCTGGGTAAACAGTGATGAAGGAAGCTTTACCGATTATGACAGGATCATTTACAGCCTGAAATCTGTTAAAGGGGTAAAAGAGATATCTCCTGCCATATACAAAGAGGTTATCCTCCATTCATCCTACAGCGCCGGGGTATTGCTGCGAGGTGTCGAGCCAGAAAGCATAACAGCAATAATCGGCATTAATAAGATGATGCAGATTGGGGATATCTCATCCCTGAAAGGAAGCGGTGAAGACCTGCCCGGTGTGATTATCGGGAGTGAACTGGCAAAAAACCTCAAGGTCGGTTATGGGGATATAGTCAAACTCATGTCTCCCAGCGGAAGGCTTACCCCCCTTGGCAGGACCCCGAAAAAACAAAATTTCAGGGTCACAGGGGTTTTTTCTTCAGGGCTAATGGAGTATGACCAGCGCCTTATCTTCATAGCCTTTGACGAGGCCCAGAGGCTCTTCGGGATGGAGGGTAAAGCTAATTACCTCGAAATTAAGGTAGAAAATACCGAACAGTCTGATATTGCAGCCAGAAAAATAAAGGAATTACTCGGTAAAGGTTATACGGTTATAGACTGGAAGGAGTTCAACCGCAGTCTGCTTGGTGCGCTCAAGTTGGAAAAAACAGCCATGTTCATCATACAGATTATGATAGTCATGGTAGGGGCGCTTAATATCATCAGCGTTCTTGTTATGACAGTGCTGGAAAAGGCAAAGGATATTGCAATCTTAAGGACAATGGGTACCACAAAAAAGAGCATCATGAGTATATTCATGATTCAGGGCCTTATTGTGGGAATAACCGGTACGCTTGCAGGGGTAATATCCGGGCTTGGTATCTGTTTTCTGATTTCAAAATATATATTTATCGAAATACCCTCTGATGTCTATCCTGTATCCACCCTCCCTGTTCTGGTTGATTATGCTGATGTAGCGGTTGTTACAATATCAGGGTTTCTCTTGTCATTTCTGACAACTATATACCCTTCATGGCATGCATCGCGCCTGAACCCGGTTGAGACACTGAGGTATGAATAGATGATGCCTGGATATAAATATGCTTGAATTAACAGATATCTATAAGTCATATAAGCATAATGGGAACACTATTGATGTGCTCAAGGGTATCAGTATCACCATAAATCAGGGAGATACCCTTGCCA
>CAZCMD010000258.1:0-4998 GCA_964499695.1 uncultured Desulfatiglans sp. | reverse complement strand
CTGTTTTTAAATTTCCGGCACAGCCTTATCAATCAGCACTGTCTGGCCCTTTTCTATCCTGTAAAGATATTTGGGTATACATACCCCCTGACCATCTACAATATCAAAGGTGTATTTAAGGCCTTTAAAACCCTTTTTGTTATTGGCATAATCCCTTATTTTTATACGTTCTTCTTTGAGTTTAGCCGGGTCGCCTGTAATCCCCTGCGTCTCAATTATCTCCTTAATAAGGTACAGAAGTTCGGCATTGTAATGGCACATAAATTTAAGAGGTTCACCATTATGTGTCTCCATATAGCGTTTGAGGTATTCATCATACTTCGGGTTTTCACTGTATGTGGGTGATGTGCCGGTATAAAGCCCCTCATTGTATCCCTCGGATTGCTTAAGAAACACTGGCCCCATTGAATTGGCCCACAACCAGATATGGCCGGGGTTAACATTACGGTCTATCAATTCCTTTACCACCTTTGCAGCGTTATCTTCAGAACATGCCACATAGAATGCACTGGCGCCGGTATTTATTGCCCTTACCGCAATGCTGCTGTAGTCGAGCATGCCTGAAGGGGCCTCAATGGTATCGTATGTCTTTATGCCCATCTCTTCTATCTTCGCTTTATGCGCATCCCACGTAGTGGTAATGAATGTATAGGTCGGCTCAATAATGCCTGCTACAGATGTTATGTCAGGGACATGTTTAATCCACAGGGGCATTGCATACTCTTTTTCTTCTGCAACAGTACCGGAGGTGTTTAATATCCAGGGTTTGAACTGATTTAAAATATCGTCGGTAGCGGTGCCGGAAAATGCATATATCCCTTCGCGGGCCGCAAGGGGCATGGCGGCCTTGCATTCATCACCGTTCATGGGGCCCAGCAGGCACAAGGCCTTTGCATCAATTATCTGTGCCATACATGATGCCGCCTTCGGTGGATCCATGGCTGTATCATAATATTCAACTTTTAAAGGTTTCCCTGCGATGCCGCCAGCGCTGTTGATCTCATCAACAACCTGGTTTGTTAACCATTTATGCTGGGCCGCATCACCCGCAATCGGGCCGGAGAGAAAGATAAGAAACGGTATCTTCCATTCTGTGGCAGGGCCGCTATTTTCCGGCGCATTCTGGCCGCATGATGTGAATAAAAGCAGACTCAATACAGCAGTTAATAAAGATACAAGGCCAATTTTAAATAATTTCATTTACTACCCCCTTTTATCCTCTCTATTGTTTTCCTGTCTATAATACCGCCGGGCCGTACCAGCAGCATGACAATCAATAACACACCATATATGATAATGGAAAGCCCTGTCAGATTTTTTGGCAGAAACTGGCTTATGCTCCATAAAAATGGGGCTGATATTAATACCCCCCACATGGTATACATACCGCCCAGGACAACTATTGTTATGGCATACATCATCAGGTTCATATTGAATGCCGCAGGAAAGACCCCCTGCATTGTGTAGGCATAAAGTACGCCTGCTACTCCCCCGATAGCTGAGCTTATCACCTGAAACTGGATGCTGAGTCTACCGGCATTAATGCCAATGGTGGTTGCAACATCCCTGTCAAAATGGATGGTATCCATTGCCCTCCCAATATGGGAGTAATCCAGGTGAAAAATTATATACCCGATTAAAAGCAGAAGGCCGTATGTTATCAGTAATGTAATATGATGTGGTATGAAGGGCATACCGAAAAGGCCGTAACGTGCGCCAAGTGTGTCTGTATTCTTTACCACTGTCTGTACTATCAGGAGGATTGCCAGGCTGGCAATAACCATTGGGAACGGGCCCAGTTTTGAAAGCCTGAATGCCGGTATAAGCGCTATCAGGATGCTTAGGATAACAGCACCGGGGATAGTAAGCCATATGGGCCAGCCGAGATTTACCGAGGTGTATGCGGCAAAGTAGGCCCCAATGCACATGGAGTAGAGTGAGCCGAAATAGGGCTGGTTTATCCGGAACATCAGGTACACTGCCCAGCCTATCATGATATAGATGGCAGAAAATTCAAAAAAGTAAAATTGAAACAGGGTCACTCTTTTTACCTCTAATGCTGTGAACCGAATATACCTTCGGGTTTAAATAAAAGAACCACGAGTATCACCGAAAAGGCAAATGCCTTTGTCCAGTCTGGCGGCAGATACCCCATTACCAGACCTTCAACAACGCCCATAAATATGGCGCAGATGAGCCCGCCCTTTAAATTCCCAATGCCTGCAAGGAATAGTATGGCAAGGCACATGAGGGTGATGTTGTCACCCAGTTCCGCTGATGCTGAGCCGAGGGAGACGGCCATTAAAATAGCTACAACACCGGCCAGAAGCCCGCCAAGGGCAAAACTCATCAGCATGGTTTTTGTTATAGAAATCCCCATCATTGCGGCTACTTCTGTGTCCTGTGCGACCGCCCGTAATATCCTTCCATGCTTGCTGTGATACAGGAATCTGAAAAATATAAATAAAAGTATTATTCCTGCAATAAGTGAAATGATCCTTCCTGCTCCAATACTGGCGAGACCAAATTTTACCGCCGAATCAGACATCTGTATTGATTTGGGGAAGGCTATGGGTAACCCCTGGTTGAGCCAGTGGGACATGATTTCAACGCTTATGAGCGCAATGCCTATTGATATGACAAGTGATTCCAGGTGTGCCCGTTTTTTTATGAATGGTAAAAAAAGTGGTGTAAGCACTGCATTGATAACAACCCCCGATACAACCGTCCCACCCGCTGCGAGCCAGATGTTGTTAGTGGCCTCAAGTATGAGCCAGCCGGCATACATGGAGAGGACAATCAGTTGACTGTAACCGAAATTGAGCACGCCTGTAACAAGGATTAACAGGTTAAGCCCGATGGTTACTATCCCGTAAAGGATGCCAAGTTGTATTCCTGATAATATATAGCTTATAAATGCGGCCATTTTCCTCATTCAACATTCGATGTTGGAAGTTCGATATTCAATGTTAATTTTTTCTTCCTGATTATCCACCCATTTACCAGTCGTGTCTGTAAAGATGAACGTCGAACATCGAACATTGAACTTCCAATTTTGAATAAAAAAAACTCAAATATTTCTTCAAGGACACAGATAAAAATTCTTTTTATCTTTTTCTTCATATGTTAAAAGTCTTTTCATTCAACATTCGATGTTGGGAGTTCGATGTTCAACGTTTATTGTTTTTTTTATCCACCCAGATACGCCTCCTGCACAACCGGGTTATCCATAAGTTCTTTACCTGTGCCATGAAGAATTATACTCCCTGTCCGGAACACATAGGCGCGATCTGCATGCTGCAGTGTCTTTTTTGCATTCTGTTCACTCAAGAGTATCGTATAATCGTCATGTTTAAGATCCATAATCAGCCTGAACAGCTCATCGACAACCTTGGGTGCAAGACCAAGTGACGGCTCATCAAGCATAAGGAGCTTCGGCGATGACATCAATGCCCTTCCTATAGCAACAAGCTGCCTCTGCCCGCCGCTCAGTGTGCCTGCCTGCTGGGTCTCCCGTTCCTTTAAGAGAGGGAATCTTTCATATATCTTTTCTATGCGTTCATTCACATTACCCTTATAATGGACCGCCCCCAGTTGCAGGTTTTCCTTTATGGTCATAAAAGGGAAGACGCCGCCTCCCTCAGGTACATAGGCAATGCGGGAGGAGACTATTTCAGGGGTTGAGGTGCAGGTGATATCCTTCTCATCAAATATTATCTTGCCGCTTTTAACCGGCCTGATACCCAGTATCGCCTTCATAAGGCTTGATTTTCCAGCACCGTTTGCGCCTACAAGACCTACAATCTCATTATGGCATATCTCCATCGAAATATCCCTGATAGCACATATGGGGCCGTAGAAAGAGGATATGTCATTTATTTTAAGGAGGTTATTCTGTTCCAAGATATGCCTCCAGAACCCTGCTGCTATCCTTCATGGCTTCAGGGTGCCCTTCGTAAATCATTTCACCGAAGTCCAACACTGAAACCCGGTCAGAGTTCTCCATTACAAGTTTCATGTCGTGGCTTATGAGTATGATGGTAACACCTGTATCCCTGATCTGCCTGATAATATTTCCGACCATGCGGCTTTCATCAAACCCCATGCCTGCCGTAGGTTCATCAAGTATCAAGAGCCTTGGTGATGCTGCCATGGAACGGGCAATCTGCAGTAGTTGACATTCAACCCATGAAAGTTCTTTCCCTGACCTTTTAACAGAGCCCGCCATACCTACAAGTGCAAGAAGGGACCTTGCCTTTTCTTTGATCACATTCTCCTCACATCTCCTTAAAAAACAGGGGAGAAAAAGAGTCGAGAGCATACCGGCATTTATACTGGTGTGACAGCCTGTCATGACATTTTCCAAACAATTCAGGCCGGGAATGATCTGTGCCTTCTGGAATGTGCGGGATATCCCCTTTTCAGCAATAATATGGGGTTCGAGGTTGGTTATTGCCTCGTCTATGAAATGTATCTCTCCTCTTTTTTCTCTAATCAACCCTGATACTGCATTTGTAAATGTGGTTTTACCCGCACCGTTTGGCCCTATAAGGCCATGGATCTCACCCTCTCTGACAGTTACTTCAACATTATTAAGGGCAATAAGCCCTCCAAAATGGACGCTTAATCCTTTTGTGGAAAGAATAATTCTGTTTTCACTGTTAGTCATGATCATAAGCAACAGTACAAAGAATAAGGTTTAGCCTTTAATTTTATCCAGTTCGATTCCATATTCACCCTGAGTTCAAATGTGGACAAGCCTGAAACAAGGAGACTGGAAGCCTTTTCAGGGATGGAGTTTATGGATTTAGAGCAGATGTGTCAACAGGTAATCCTTAATAAAAAATCAAATAAGGTTGGTCGTAATTACAGGGCATGACTGGTGATAAATTATTTGTAGAGACAAGGCATGCCTTGTCTCTACATGATTGGAAAAATATTAAGCCTTGAGAGCTAACAGCGCCCTTTTAACAAGGGTCTTTGCTATCTGCACCTTGA
>CAZCMD010000257.1:4222-5051 GCA_964499695.1 uncultured Desulfatiglans sp. | reverse complement strand
GTTACCTGCTTCAGGCTTATAAACCTCATCAAGCCTGGTAATCTTCCTGTATTTTAATAAATTATCCAGAGGTGAGAACATCTTAAAAATAAAAGCCTTTCCGGTCTATATTGTTTTTAGCAGTTATCATACGCCTGCTTTCCTGAATTCTGTTACAAACTCCCTCATGTCCTTCAATATATTAATTATATTAAACAGCTCATGCAATAAAAGAATGCATATAACCTATTATTGGTCTATGATATCAGTAAATAGAGACCGGAGAATGATAATGTTAGAAAAAATCAGAGGGATAGTAAAGAATGAAAAGTTCTGTGTTCTTGCCACATCAATGGATAATAACCCCTACTGTTCCCTCATGTCATATGTGGCGGATGATGACTGCAGGCGATTATATATGGTTACCATGACAGATTCTGAAAAATACAGGAATCTTGTGAGCAATGACTCTGTAAGCATACTGATTGATACAAGGGGCAGCATGAATGATCTGCCTGTAAAGGCACTGACCATTACAGGGAGGTTTTTTGAAATAAGGGATGAAAAAAGGGTAGCAGAGGCAAAGGAAAAACTGCAAAAAAGGCACCCTGACCTTGACCTGTTTTTTAAGGGCGGGTTGTCATCTGTTTTTTATGTGGAAGTAAGGTCTGTCCTCCTTCTTGACGGGTTCAACAGGTCACATTTTGAGGTTATTGAGCCTTAGTGCTGTATTTCATATATACAATGATAAATGAAATACATCTTTATGGTTAACCACGGAGGGCACGGAGAAAATCTTTATAGAAAAATCTCCGTGTTCTCCGTGCTCTTGTATGGTTGAAGTGACAAG
>CAZCMD010000257.1:0-4212 GCA_964499695.1 uncultured Desulfatiglans sp. | reverse complement strand
AACCGCAAAGACGCAGAGGACGCTAAGAAAAACAAAAAGTATTTGTTGATAACATAAAAAGGCTTTTCTCCGTGCTCTCCGTGGTGAAAATTAGGTTCTAGCATTTAAAGCTACTGTATACTTAGAAGACAGGCATATTTTTCTTTTCAATTGACACCCTTTACTTCAGGATATTAATGTAAAGATCATATTAAAAAACACGGAGTTAAAAAATGGCTGAATATCACGAGATTACTGTACTGCCTGAAGGTAAAAAGATAATGGCCGAGGCCGGGAAAACCCTTATGGATGCGCTATCTGAACATGTTGATCTCAGGGCAGACTGCGGGGGCAATGGGGTCTGCGGCAAATGCCGGATTATTGTAATTACAAAGGGGATGCCAGACCTTAATGATGTTGAGCAGGAACATCTTTCATCCGGCCTTATCACATCCGGTTACAGGCTTGCATGCCAGGTGACAGTTGACAGGCCCATGATGGTGCGCCTGCCTGAATCGGGCCAGGATAAAGGGCATGTTGAGGCGAAAAAGGTATTTCCCGGGCCATACCCTGTGAACCCATACCTGGAACTTAAAGCGGATAAAAGATATCTGGGACTTGCTGTAGACCTTGGCACCACCACTGTTGCCGGGTATCTCTGTGACCTTAAGACAGGTCATATACTTGCCTCAAGGGCAACCATTAACCCGCAGCGGAGGTACGGGGATGACGTGATAAGCAGGATCAACTTTGCCGGCAAGAGCCCTGCAAACCTGAAAAGACTCCAGGGGCTTGCGCTCGATGCGATCTCATACCTTGCTGATACCTGCCTGAAGGAGGTAAAGGCTTCGCGTGATGACATTTATGGTCTCACGGTTGCCGGCAACACCACCATGGAACATATACTCGCCGGGCTTGATGTGAGCAGGCTTGGAAGGACACCTTTTACACCTGTCACCTTTTCTGAGATAAAATTCAAAACAGAGGAGCTCGGGCTTAAATTTAAACCAGGTACAAGTTTTACCATACTCCCTATAATAGCTGCATTTGTGGGTGGCGATACCCTTGCCTGTGTGCTTGCGAACAAGCCATACAGGCGTGATGAGATGACCTTGATTGTCGACCTTGGCACCAATGGCGAGATAGTCCTGGGTAATAAAGAGGGTATGTGGACAACGAGCTGTGCAACAGGCCCTGCCCTTGAGGGCGCGCAGCTTTCATGCGGTATGAGGGCGACTTTAGGAGCCATAAGCGCATGTAATATTGACCCTGCCACATATAACTTCAGCTACAAGACTATCGGTGAAGATACCGAACCCCCTCTGGGATTTTGTGGTTCAGGCATACTTGACCTTATTGCCGCGATGATCAAAACAGGCATTGTGAAATCAGGCGGTAATTTTAATAAAAATGCCCCGGGGTTTACCACCTCTGATAAGGATGGGGGTGTGGCCAGGATAGTACTTGTGCCCGAAGATAAAAACCCGGCCAAGGTGGAAATATTTGTATCACAGCATGATATCAGGCAGGTGCAGCTTGCAAAGGCAGCGGTTGTTACAGGCATAAGAGAGCTTATGAATAAAGTGGGCATTAAAAAAATAGACCGTACCATATTGACCGGGGCATTCGGAAACGCATTTAACTGGAGAAGCGCTGTTACTATTGGCATGCTCCCGGAGATAGAGGCGCTCGGGGAGGTTATTTCTACTGACAACCTTGCAGGGGAAGGGGCAGTATTGGCCCTGCTGGATAAAAATACCCGCTTTGAGGCAGAGGAGATAAAGAGTAAGACCCAGTATATGAACCTTGCGGAGCAGCCCGGATTTATGCAGAAATTTGTGGGGAATACAGGATTTGCAGAGGCGCTTGATTAAACCGCAGGGAACGGTCGCGGCCGTTCCCTGCAGCTATCATCACCTATTCTTCTATAGCCTTATCGCTTTCATCGGCCTCTTCATCATCTTCCGGCAGATCTTGTGGAATAAAGGCTTTGATCCCGCCTGTTGGCAGCTCCTGCACATCCTTGAGTTTTCTACCGACAGCCCTTGACCTTACCCTTGCCTTTTCAATTGTTTCTGATGCCTGATTTATTTTTTTCTGCACTGCCTCCAGGATATCGCCATACCTTGTCCATTCGGTTTTGACAGCCGCAAGGAGGTTCCAGACCTCACTGGAACGTTTCTGTATGGACAATGTCCTGAACCCCATCTGCAAACTGCTCAGGATAGACCACAAGGTTGTTGGACCGGCAATGACCACACGGCATTCCCGCTGGATCGCCTCAGTTAAACCGGTCCTGCGTATAACCTCAGCAAAGAGCCCTTCAATAGGTAAAAAAAGGATACCAAAATCTGTAGTCTTTGGCGGGTTCAGATACTTTGTGCAGATGTCCGATGCACAGGCCTTGATACGGTTTTCCAACTGCTTCCCGCTTGCCTCAACTCCATCTGCATCTGCCCGCTCCTGGGCTTCGAGCAGACGCTGATAATCTTCAACAGGAAATTTTGCATCAATGGGAAGCCAGACAGTCTCGTCTCTATCAGTGCCCTGCCCTGGTAACCTGACTGCAAACTCAACACGTTCACCGCCATCCTTTGTGGCCACATTGGCAGCAAACTGACCGGGATTAAGCACCTGTTCCAAAAGCACCCCGAGTTGCACCTCACCCCATGTTCCCCGTGTCTTGACGTTTGTAAGCACCTTTTTAAGGTCGCCAACGCCTGTGGCGAGTGTCTGCATCTCACCTAAGCCCCTGTGTACGAGTTCCAGCCTTTCACTCACCTGTTTGAAGGAGTCACCCAAACGTTTTTCCAGGGTGCCCTGGAGCTTCTCATCTACAGTCTGACGCATCTGCTCAAGCTGTTTTGCATTATCTATCTGTATACTGTGAAGTTTATCCTCTACAGTGAGTCTGATTGCCTCCAGTTTTTTCTCATTTGATTCCGATAGCTTTTCAATAGCGGTTGACATGGCTTCGAGCTGGGCCTTCTGGATGCCGGCAACATCTACTATCCGTTGTATCACTGAATTACCGAATGTCTTGAAGGCTTCTGTAAGTTCCTGACGCTGCTCTTTGGCTGCCTTGCCCAGTTCGTCCCGGTTCTGTGCTACCTCTTCCCTGATTACCCGCTCAACCCGTTCCTGCGCCTTATCAAAGGCATCAAAGTGTGAGGTAAGCATGGGTAACCCTGCTTCCGGTGATTTTTTAAGAAGTATGATTAAGATGATTATTACAGCAACCAGCAGAAATAGAATCACGAACAGTAGCATATCTGTCACAAAAGAACTCCTATGCAAATTTGTTTACACATCAGATAACTTAATCATCGCAGTTTCTGGCCCTAACAATAAATACCATACGCCGATAGAAGAGATAATTGCCCTGTTGCTCATTGCAACCCAGTCAGTGATTATTTTTTCCATCATTAAATGCCATTTTATGAGTTAATGTTGTTTTTTATAGACGAATATGGGTTTTTATTTGATATGCGTCAAGAGTAAATAATCTGTTTTGGGTTTGACAGGACTGCGCTTACATATCTTGACAAATAAAACAGGCAAACATATCATCCCAACAATGGTTGAACCAGACTGGTAAGACCGGCATACCTTATTAACCTGTATTAAAACCTATCATCAAAGGAGGAAAGAGCATGAGAACAAAATTGATTGTTGTTGCGTCCGCATTATTGTTACTTCTGTCCGGCGCTGTTATGGCAGCCGATGTTACAGGAACATGGGTAGCAGAGATGGCAATCCCGGCTGGCGGGCCCGGTGGTGGGCCAGGCGGTGGCGGCCCGCAGGGTCCAATGAAGTTTACATTCAATCTTAAGGCAGATGGTGCAAACCTTACCGGGACCACGATCGGCCCCATGGGAAGGGAAAATCAGATCACCGAAGGCAAGATAGAGGGTGACAAGGTATCCTTTGTTGTAAAGTCACAGGGCATGCAGGGAAATGAGATGAAAATAACCTACAAAGGGACATTAGCTGGTGATGAGTTGACACTCACTATGGAAAGAGAAGGCGGTATGGGCGGCGGCCCCGGTGGCGGAGCAGGTGGTGGCATGCAGATGCCTCCGCTGGTTGCAAAACGTCAGAAATAAAAATCCATTTCCAAAGTTTTTGCAGGGTCAGGTTTTATGCCTGACCCTATTTAGTGTCCATCCAGAAAGAGGCAAATTCTGGATGGAGCTTTCAGCAGTCAGCGATCAGCTGTCAGCTAACTCTTTG
>CAZCMD010000256.1:0-5066 GCA_964499695.1 uncultured Desulfatiglans sp. | reverse complement strand
TTCAATATCTTTTTTACCCGGTTTTGCTTGACTTTAACCGGATTAACTCCGTGGTTATCTATAACGATTTGTTTTATATGACACTGAATTTTTAAAATACAGTACTAAGATGAAAAGCAAAATAACAAAAAGAACTTTTTTTAATTTCACAGGCATACTGATTGTTCTTTTCTGGGTAGCTTTGCTCTCCATCCTGTTTAAGAAAAACTACCTTGGCAGTGATCCTGTTCAGGATACGGCAATTAAGATCGAAGATGGGGAGGCACGGCAGGACTGGAAGGAGATATTCCTTAATAATAAAAAGGTGGGGTATGCTGTAACTGCCATTAAACCATTTGAGGGGGGATACTACATACAGGATGAATTGTTCCTTAAACTGAACCTCATGGGTTTTGAAAAGGGGTTGTACACCATTACCCAGTCCAGTGTAGATAAAGGTTTCCGCCTGAAAAACTTCTTCTTTAAGATGAATTCCGGTGTTATAAATTACAGGATCACGGGAAAGGTTGAGGGAAATCTGCTCAAAATAACTACAGGAACAGGCAGAAGGGGAAAGGTAAAGGAAATAAGGCTTAATGAGATACCAAAGATCAGCAGCGGCATTGATCATATGTTTAGAAACATGAAACCTTTTCCCGGTGAAAGTTTTAATTCGACATTTTTCGATCCGGCAACAATGACGCAAAGGCAGGCCATCTTTAAAGTTATTTCCAAAGAAAAGATCAGGATCAACAATATTGAGTATGATACATTCAGGCTGGAAGGGGATGTCATGGGTGCCAGGCTCAATTTCTGGGTTGACATGAATGGCGATATTCTGAAAGAGCAGAGTGTGATGGGGTTAACAATGGTAAAGTCCAGCCCTGCCAATGCGCCGCTCAATATTGAAGATGGTGCAGAGGATTTCTATGAGGTTACTGCTGTGCGTACAGATAAAAAACTTCCTGACACAATAAGATTAAAAGGGATAAAAATCAGGCTTAAAGGCATTGAAGAGACGGGATTTGACCTTGCAGTAATTTCAGGTAAGAGACAGAAATATAATGATGGCATGGTGAGTGTTACAATAGAACAAGGGCCTTTCAGGGCAGGTTACAGGGTTCCCTATGCAGGAGAAGGGCCTGAGATGAAAAGAAACCTTGCCCCTGAATACAACATTGAAAGCGATGCCAGTGTAATCATCAGTAAGTCACAGAAGATAGTAGGCAATATCAAAGATCCTGTCACCATCTCAAAAAAGATGATGGAATGGGTTTATAACAGCATTGAAAAGCGGCCTGTTATGAGTATCCCCAGCGCAACGGAGGTGCTTGAAACAATGACAGGCGACTGCAATGAGCATGCAACCCTTTTAACCGCCCTGCTAAGGGCTGCGGGTATCCCTGCAAGGATATCAACAGGTCTTGTGTATATAAGGGAAAATTTTTATTATCACGCATGGGTAGAGGCATATACAGGGGAGTGGATAACCATAGATCCAACCATGAACCAGTTTCCTGCGGATGTTTCACATATAACCCTTATACGTGGTAATATAGATAAACAGGTAGAGATCATGGCCGTAATAGGTAAACTTGCTATCGAGGTAATAGACTTTGAATATTATTGAACTCATCAGCCTTACAAAGAGATACAAGGGGTTAAGGGCTGTTGACAGTATCAGCCTTAGTGTAGGAGAGGGTATTATCTATGGTTTCCTGGGGCCAAACGGCGCAGGAAAAACAACAACCCTCAGGATGATGGCAGGTATTCTTCAACCTTCCGAAGGGCGGATCATCATCAATAATATGGATCTGGCAGAATACCCGGAGGAGATAAAAAGGATAACAGGCTTTATTCCTGACAGGCCATTTATATATGAAAAGCTCACAGGGATAGAATTCCTCCGTTTTATAGGCGGGCTTTACGGCCTCAAAAGGATTATGGATCTTGAAAAGAGGATTATGGAACTCCTTGAGATCTTTGAGCTTGACCACTGGTGCGATGAGCTGGTTGAGAGCTATTCACACGGAATGAAACAAAGGCTTGTCATGTGTTCAGCCCTTCTCCATGACCCGAAGGTGCTTATTGTGGATGAACCCATGGTAGGGCTTGACCCAAGGGGCGCAAGGCTGGTCAAGGATATATTTAAAAATGAGGCTTTAAAAGGCAAGACTGTCTTTGTATCCACCCATTCACTTGATATAGCACAGGAGATATGTAATGAGGTGGCTATAATACAGTCAGGTAAGATAATAGCCATTGGAAGCCCGGATGAGCTCAAAAGGCAGGCCGGTGTTGACGGCAATCTTGAGAATGTTTTTTTAAAACTTACAGAAGGGTCAATGCTCGCACATGAAAAATCTCTTTCTGCTTCTTAGTGTAAGGATACTGGCTTTAAAGAACAGTATCTCCACAGCAGATCGTGGGGCCAGGAAAAAGGCTCTTGTCATGATTGCAGTGGGGCTTATTTTCTGGACACTCATGTTTGTGCTGTCATCACGGGTGCTTTCCTATTTCAGATCAACAGAGATTATAGGCGACATACTGGCCAATTATCTCCTTTCAATGGTTTTTCTGACCTTTTTCAGCCTGCTTGTATTCAGCAATATCATCACCTCCCTTTCAAACCTCTATCTTTCAGCAGATCTTGAGCTTTGCTACTCATCGCCTGCCAGCCTTGAAGAGGTCTTTATAAGCAGGGTGATCTTTACCCTGTTTGACAGTTCATGGATGGTGATCATATTCGGGCTTCCTGTAATGATGGCCTATGGGTGGGTATTTAAACCGGGGTTTTTGTTCTATTTTGACCTGTTTCACCTGGGTCTCGCTCTCGCCATTATTGCCTCGGCAGCAGGTATTTTTATTACTGTAATCATGGTAAGCATATTCCCCGCCCAGAAGACAAGGGACATTATCATGATATTCATGGTTTTTGCTGTAATAGCCCTTTACCTGATGTTCAGGCTGATAAGGCCTGAGCGGCTTGTTGACCCTGATGCCTTTTTCAGCATAATGCAGTATGTGAGTGTGCTTGAGGCGCCTGACCACCCATTTCTACCCACAAACTGGATCACCGATGTGTTATGGAGCCATATAAGCCGCAGGGCGGGAGGGAGCAACCTTTTTAATATCATGCTGTTATGGTCAACAGCCCTTGCCCTTATGGTGATTAATATATGGCTTGCTGGTGCAGTCTATTTTGGCGGTTTCTCAAAATCGCAGGAGGCAAAGAGGAGAAGGGCAGGGAAGGGGTTCCTTGATATGGCAGTAAGGTTGATGAAAAGACCTATGGGAGATGACACAGGGGCGATACTTGAGAAGGATGTACGGATATTTTTCAGGGACAATACCCAGTGGTCTCAGCTCTTGCTCCTTGGCGCCCTTGTTGCTGTCTATCTCTACAATTTCAGTGTGCTCCCACTTGAAAGGAGCGCCATCAGGCTCGACTTTCTGCAGAACACAGTGGCCTTTTTAAACCTCGGGCTTGCCAGTTTCGTGCTTGCATCCATATCTGTAAGGTTTGTGTTCCCGGCTGTGAGTGCTGAGGGGAGGTCTTTCTGGATCATACGAAAATCGCCTCTCTCCATAAAAAGATTCCTTGTGGGAAAATATCTTATTTATATATTCCCGATGCTTCTCCTTGGGGAGATACTTATAATAGCAACCAACCGGCTTCTTGATGTTACACTATTCATGATGATTCTTTCAACAGTCACCATGTTTTTCAGCGTGTTTGCCATTGTATCTCTTGGCATAGGCTTGGGCGCCGTCTATCCAAGATTTAAATATGAGAATATCACACAGGTCTCAACCGGTTTTGGGGGGCTTGTTTACATGATTTTAAGTGCCCTTTACATGGCGGTTATCATCATGCTTGAGGCAGGGCCGGTGTATATCTTTTTCAGCGCAGACCTCTTTAACAGGCCAATAACATCCGGTGAATGGGTAATGATTTCAGGCTCATTTATTCTTGTGATTGCAATAACTTTATTTACCATATATAAACCCATGAAAATGGGAATCGAAGCGCTTAAGAAATATGAATAGGATTTGGGGAATCATTAAATGTTTGATTATGAGTATGTGGGGAATATACATGTTCACTCAAGCCTTTCCGATGGCAGGGGCAGTTATACCGAAATAGCAGAAAAGGCATCCAGAAACGAGATTGATTTTATTTGTTACAATGATCACAGTCATATGAATAAAAAATTCAGCCTTGATGAAGAGGGGCTATATGGAACCGGACCATTTGCGCTTCTGATAGGGGCTGAGTTTGGTAAAGAGAGCCACCATTACCTTGCATATGACATTAAGGCCATCCCTGACTGTGAAGATGCATCACCGCAGGAGGTGATAGAGAGGGTTAATGAACAGGGCGGTTTCGGTTTCATGGCCCACCCGTTTGAAAAGGGCATGCCATTTATGGAAAAATCAGTTGCCTACAGGTGGAATGACCTTTCAGTGACAGGTTTTACAGGCATATGTATCTGGAATTTTTCATCAAGATGGAAGGAACGGGTTAAATCCGTATTCCACGGACTGTTTCATCTCTGTTTCAAGGTGCAGGCCCTTAAGGGGCCAAGCCATGAAACCCTTAACTACTGGGATCAGCTCTGCCAGACGAGAAAAGTGGTTGCTGTTGGCGGGTCTGATGCACACGGGACCGTGTATAAACTCTGGTTTATAAAGGCAACATTCCTCTCATACGATTTTCTGCTTAATTCCATTAATATCCATATTTTTATAAAAAAACGGTTCCACAAGGATATAAACGCTGCAAAAGAAGATATATATGAGGCCATGAAGGAGGGGCGGCTTTTTATTGCAAATGACAGGCTGGCCCCTGCCCGTGGTTTCAAATTCTTTTTTCTCTCTGATGATGGCTCTGATCTCCTGATGGGTGAGGAAGATAAATTCAGAAGCAAGGGTAACCTTCTTATTGAGCTTCCTTCAAAAGGAGAAATAAGGATTATCAGAAACGGTGAAACTGTGCATAAGCAAAGGGGTATGGAGGCGGTTTACCGGGTAAAGGAAAAGGGTGTGTACAGGGTGGAGGTATACAGGTATGTCTCTGTGTTCGG
>CAZCMD010000255.1:0-5070 GCA_964499695.1 uncultured Desulfatiglans sp. | reverse complement strand
CCCCTCCCTTCTCCTCAAGAGGGAGGGATACTGAGGAGAATATATCGCTTATACATTTCCGGATTCACAGGGCAGACACACAGGTCTGCCCCTACATCAACATACATTATTTATTGTCCTTCTAATTATCTAATTAGTGTCCATCCAAAAACTTTTGTTTTTGGATTCAAGCGATCAGCCATTAGCGTTCAGCTTTCAGCAAAAGGCATTAAAAACAAAGAGTTGGCTGATTGCTGATTGCTGACTGCTGAAAACCCCATCCAGAATTTTTCTCTTTCTAGATGGATACTAATTAATTCCCAACCGCATCCGCACTGCATTTCCCGGCTTTTTGAGCCAGTTCCAATCCCCTGCAGTCACCCAGGTCACAGGCCTTTTTAATATCAAGGCACATGTTTTCTAAGTCGTTCAGTTTATTATAAGCAACTGCGCGATTGTTATATGCCTGCAAATAGCCTTTATCCAGCTCAATTACTTTTGTATAGTCTGCGATTGCTTCACTGTATTTATCCAGGTTTCTGAAGGCATTGCCCCTTTCAAAATAGGCCCCAAGCATTTCAGGCTCTTTTTTAATTGCACGATCAAAATCTTTAATAGCTGTATTATAATTCTTCAATGCACTGTAGGCCTCACCCCTCAGTTTGTAGTTGAGTGCACTCTTTCTAGATATTTTTATAGCCATATCAAAGTCCTCAATTGCCTTTTCATATTCCTTCAAATTCATATAGGCCATACCCCTTCCGGAATATCCGGGGCTGTATTTTTTACTTATTTTTATTACTTCAGTGAATGCCTTAACAGCATTATCATATTCCTCGACCTGAATAAATTTCAGGCCTTTTTGGGCTGCTTCATAAGCATCGAATGGTGTGTTATTAGCCCCTGTCACATTAAACGTTACAGGCATTTTAACAATACAGTTGACAGGTTCTCCCTTTCTGGTAGCAGGAGCAAATTTCCATATTTTTATCGATTCTATAGCTGAAGCCTCAGGCAAACCTTCAGGTACAGCCTCAATTATTTCCGGGTTTCTTACCCCTCCATCTTTTGTAACAATAAATTTAAAAAGAACTCGTCCTTCTGTAAATATCAGTCTGCCAATCGTCTTTTTTAAAGAAAAAATTGGCGGGCCTGGTTTAACTACCCTGGGAGGTGTATCTACCTCACTAGGCTTAAATGCCTTCTCTCCGGAAATCGAATCATCAGATGCATAAGAGATCGCGTATAAAAGCGATGCAAAAAGAATCAGCACCATCAAAAAATATTTTTTCATAGTATCTTCTCCAATTTAAATAATAAGTTAGAGTTGAATTGATATACTAATGCCGTATGTTAAAGAATCTCTGTCCACGGGATATCTCTTTTGTATGATTCCAGCCGTTTTTCGAACCCGTCCAGATTATCTGATCTACCTTCTTCTTTTAATAACTGTATAGCTTTTTCCTGACTTTTTAACGCCATATCAAAATCTCCTGCCTCAGCATAGGCTGCAGCCAGCGTGTCGAACATTTGTGATTCAGGATCAAGATCAACTGCCTTTTTTGCATACTCTATTGCTTTTAAACCATTACGATATTTTTTATCGGTGCATGTGGCTAGCAACCAGGCAAGACTGTTATATGCTGCTGCATAGTTGTTATCCAGCTTTATGGCTTTTACATACTCTTGAATAGCGGAATCATACTGTTTTTTCATGTAATAAACAGACCCTCTTACCTTGTAATACATTGAAGAAGGATTTAACTCTATCGCTTTATTTATGTCAGCAAGGGCAAGATCGTATTCCTTTTGCTGTTTATATAGCTCTGCTCTATTCCAATAGACTTGATGTCCTTCAGGATCTATTTTAATTGCCTCACTATAGTCACGAAGGGCAAGATCGTATTCCTTTTGTTGTTTATATAACTCTGCTCTATTCCAATAGACGTGTTGTTCTTTGGGATCTATCTTAATTGCCTCACTATAGTCACGAAGGGCAAGATCATATTCCTTTAGTTGTTTATATAACGCTGCTCTATTCCAATAGACGTGTTGTTCTTTGGGATCTATCTTAATTGCCTCACTATAGTCACGAAGGGCAAGATCGTATTCCTTTTGTTCTTTATATAGCGCTGCTCTATGTAAATAGGCGTGATAGTTTTCCGGATTTATTTTAATTGCCTTATTATAGTCCGCAAGAGCCAGCTCATAGTTATTCTCAATAAAATGGGAATCGCCGCTGTTTAAGTAGGAATATACCCTGATGTTAGAGCTAGTAAGAAGTCCTTTATCAGTAGTACAACCGGAAAAAATAAAGATAGCCAATAACGCAGAATAGTATAATTTAGTTTTCATAAACAACCTTTCTCCTATATCAAGGTAATGGAATATGATCATTCTCCTTTCAGTTTCTCATTTTTAATCCAGATGGAGCAAAAAGATCTCCGGTTGGCGGATCATACATATTCATAAAAAGAATAACAGGTTCCTTTAATCCATCATAGGTAACCTCATACTTATCCAGTAATCCGGTGTTACCAAATGGAGAGTTTTTCGTTTCAAAGGCACAGCAGCTTCCGAGCCTTTTAAATTTTACCTTTTCACCATTCGGGCCGCTCAACATGTTCAGATAGTCATGTTCACCTTTGGGACCTCCTCCTGTTTTTATAGCGGTTTTTTCTGTGAGGCCATAATTATCAGGTGCTGACGTTGTCTCCCTCTCTGTTCGTGGAGCTGTTGTTGCCTTCTCCATTCGCGGCGCGGTTATTATCGCCCTGCCCTGGGTAAAAACAAGATGTGTCACTTTCCCGCTCTTATCTTTAAAAAACTCCAGCCGGGCATTTTTATTATTATCAAAAAATACAGTTTTTGATTCCGGATAAAGGGCCTTTTTCATTAAGCCGAGAAACTGCGCAAACAACTGGTTGCCTTCCATTGTAATCATAAGGTCAAGGGTACCCATTTGGTAGGTACCTACATACTGGGACAGGGTATCGGCTGTCAATGTTACAGCATTCTTATCAGTAATTTTATCACTTGTTCGAACTGCTTTTTTTCCCACACCATCCTGTGTCAGCATAAGGTGAGTAATATTCCCTATGTCATCTTTAAAAAACTCTACCCCCGTATTCAACTTCCTGTTATAAAATTTTACATCTGACTCCTGAGACAGGGTTACAACATCCTGACCGGTTATTTGGCTGATAAGTCTACCATTCAATGCCCTTATCATGACATCAGTATCAGTATTTAATTTATAGGTGCCTGCATATTGAGAGATAAATCTACCAAGATCAGGGAACATGTCGCCCGTAGGACCCATAGCCATAGGAAATTGTTTTGTGGTTCCGTTTAACCTCTGAAGCGAGCTGTCCAACATTCTCTTATAATTTTCAGCGAGGGCCGGTGGAAGTGAATTGACGTTTCCCTGTTTTCTTGTCTCAAGAATATCCAGGGCCTTCATGCAGTATCTCTTTGCCTCATCATATTGCTGCATATTCTCAAGACAAATCGACATATTTAAATTTGCCGGAATAGATAAAGTGTCAAATTTTAAAGCCTCTTTGAAATCTTCCATAGCCGAGGTGTAATCACGCAGGAAATTCTGTTTAATCATTCCGCGTTCAACATAAAATTGCGGATCTTTGGGTTTTATTTTTATAGCAATGTTAAAGTATTCAATGGCTTTTTTATAATCTCCATTAACACGTGCCATTCTGGCCAATACTTCATAACTGTTAGGACCGTCCGGATCCGATTCAATACTCTTTTTTATGTCGCTTTCCGCGAGGTCATAATTTTGATAGAACGGGTGGGAATATAAATCTCCTCTCGAGCGCAAGGTATCAGGATTACCCGGATCAGTCGCCAGTATTTCATTGTATAACGAAAGAGCGTTTCCAAAATTTTTATTAATGGCTTCTATCTGTGCAAGCTTGCGTCTTAGAGAGGTAGAGTCAGGAAAATTTTTAAACGTTTTTTTAGCAAGATCATCTAGTATTTTTGCTATTGAAGGGTCCTTGAAGTAATCAACCTTATTTCCAGCCCGATTGTATTCTTCCAGTATATAATCTAGCATGATTTCATGAACGACACTCTTTTCAGGAGCATTTTTATAACAATAGTCAGCAAAGGCCCTGTCTTTTTCCGGTGTGCCGTGCCATTTTGGTCTTAAATAATTCTGCTTTTTTGCATAGGCAGCATATGAAACCGGTTCAGCCTCTATTGCCCTTTTAAACCATGTTTCCATATCTCCTTCATCCATATTTAATCCTGTGCATACACTGATCATGGAGGCAGCGCTGTTAGGATCTTCAGGATTCATTTCGTATGCCTTCTCAAAATCCTTTTTTGCCAGCTCTAAATATTCCTTATATTTTTTCCAACCTTCTTCTGTAACTGTATATCCAAAACCTGTCCCCCTGTGCTTCCTGGCCTCCTTATTATAAAATATACCCCTGAATATATAGGCTGAATAATGTGAAGGTTCTCTTGTGCACCATTTATCAAGCATCTCACTGTTTTCCAATCTTTCTGCGACAAAGGTATAGAGATCCTCAAGCACCCTTGTCCCATCTACTGTGTATGGTTTTTGTGCAGCCAGAAGATCTATGTATTTTTCTAGATCCTTAAACTCTCCTTCGTTTATTTTATTGATGATATCCCTGCCGATTACCCATACAGGCTTGTTATCCTCTTTACCATATGAAATCATAGAGACAGACAGGCAAAGAATCAGTATTAAATTTGTGATGTTTTTTCTCATTGTTTCTCCCTCTCTTTCCACAGATTAACTTTTTCTCGGTGGTAACTACCGGACATCATTCATATCTAAAAACGAAAACCTCTGGGTTTCACAATTCAGCCTTCGCCAGGGTTATGACCTGACAGGCAAATCACGGGAGGACATAATGGGCAATCAATTATGTCATTACGTATGAAATGAACTTCCCCGCTCTCTATGTTCCAACCTTAAAGCTCCTGACATACTTTTCAAATGTTTGAAGATTTTCATTAAAGGTATTCTTCTGAGCGGCGTATCGAAACCGGTAAAAAGATTTCTCATCGTGAATAATATATACCTTCTCTTTT
>CAZCMD010000254.1:0-5079 GCA_964499695.1 uncultured Desulfatiglans sp. | reverse complement strand
GCATGGTCCCGTTTTCCATGCTGCACTCGGATGAACCCACATAACGGACCTGTGTACGGAGCGCCTTTAAAAACTCCATTGCCTCAAAGGGGGTTCGAAAATCCGGTTCTGTAACGATCTCTACAAGGGGTGCGCCTGCCCGGTTGAAGTCAACAAGGCTTATTGGTGTGCGGCCCTCCATTTCATGAACAAGCTTTGCAACATCCTCCTCCATGTGGATATGATGGATGCGCAGCATTCTGGTAACGCCCGCTTCATTCGTGATCTCAATGCCACCGCCACGTGAAAGGGGAAGATGCGCCTGTGAAAGCTGATAACCCTTTGGCAGATCCGGGTAGTAATATACCTTCTGATCAAATGCGCTGACGGACTGGAGTTCTGCGCCAAATCCAAGGCAAAGCAGTGCGGCCTTGTTAAGGGCCTCCTCGCTTAAACGCGGAACAGCGCCGGGGAACCACAGGCAGGTCGGGCATGTATTTGCATTGGGTTCATCACCGGGGTTGTTGGGGCAGTCACAAAATAACTTGGTGGCGCAATTGAGTTCAACATGAATTTCCAGACCTATTACCGCTTCAAATTCCATAATCATTTACCTCCATCACGCCTGTTCAAAATATACTCACCAAGTGCCAGCACGCCCCCGTCACTGTTTCTCGGGCCTGCAAGCTGAAACCCGGTTGGCCCTGTGCCTGGGTCTATGGGGAGATAGAGTACAGGCTGACCGGTTACATTGGCAAAAAGGGTGAATGTAAATTGGCTGTACAGGGACGATAGTGCCCCTGTTTCATCAGCCCCTGTGGTATTGGTCGCAGGAAACACAAGAAAATCGGTCTGAGAATAAATACGATCCATCTCCTTAAGCAGCCTGGCCCTTATACGACAGGCATTTTCAAATGCCCTGTACTGTTCAAACTGGAAATAGGCCCCCTGTATCAGGAAACATTTTAAAAGCCCTCCAAATGCTGCGCCGCGGGATTGTATAAACATCTCGTTCCAGTTTTTTGCGCCTGGCGCCCGCTCGCCATATCGGACCGAATCATATCGGCCCGCACATGAAGAGGCCTCCACTGATCCTGCTATGCTGTGCACCAGAGAAAAGAGATGAAAATCGGGCAAAGAAAATTCCTTAATATTGAATCCCGCATTTTTCAGGCTGTTTATTGACCCATAAAAAAGTTCTCTCTGTTTTTCAGGTAGCATGTTCAGGGCCTCAGTTAAAACACCAATGGTTGTCTTTGCAGGGTGTATCTCTTTTTTTCTTAAATCCGGGATATCTTCACGGGGCATGGAAAAATCCAGGCCATCCTGACCTGCTATTACGCCCAGTACAGCCCTTATGCCCTGGATGTTTTTTGATATCACCCCGCAGCTCTCCATGGAAGGGATCAGGCCGATAAGGCCATAGCGTGATATAAGACCATATCCGGGCTTGTACCCGAGAATACCCCTTTCTGCTGCTGCAAGCCTTGCCTCACCGGTCATATCAAGCACCAGTTCAGCATCTGCAGCCCCCTGCTTAACCGCTTCTCCGGCATGGCTTTCATTTAAGCCAAAGCCGAACTCGCTCATGCGGGTTGAGCCGCCTATATATGCCCCTGCATCTTTGAGCCTTTTAACGACGGTTGAATCCTCCAGTGCAGTATATCCTGGCAATGCCCCTGACCCTGCATCAGACGGCCAGCCCTTTATCTGGATATTCGGCTGGATCGCTATGTTTAAACCCTTTAAAGGTCCGTCATCCGTGGCCTGTGTATCGGGGTTGCGAAAAAAATAATCAAATTTCATTAATATATCTCCTGTTATTCGAGTATGGGGGCCACTTTAAAATAACTTCCCTTTACTGAAGGCGCATTAGCGAGAAGCCTGCCTGTCTGTGACAGCCCTGACCGTTCTGCGCTGACCCCCGGCCTCATGCGATTAGAGACAGGCACAACCGTGTATGCAGGCGCTTCATTTCCCGCGTTCCTTGAAGCTATCCCTGCAAGCTCTTTTGCCTCCGCTAGAACAGCCTGCATCACTGGCCTCTCCTCGTCTTTAATATTGATACGTGATACCCACGAGACCCTGTCCAGGAGGTTATCCTGTTTTTCTGCCCCCGGAAGCCTCTCTTTTGCCTCCAGATTGAGCAGGCCAAGATCAGCAAGCTGACTTCTTTTTACCACAGAGGGGGCGCCTGTAAGCGGGCATGCTGCGCTGCGGTTTTTGGGAAAGGCAATCACATCGCGTATGGACTGGGTCTTAAGAATCATTGAAACTACCCTGTCCATGCCAAAGGCCAGGCCACCATGAGGAGGCGCTCCAAAATCAAAGGCATGCAGGAAAAACCCGAACTTCTGAACTGTCTCCTCTTCTGTCAGACCAAGAGCCCTGAATATCTTTCTCTGGAGGTTACGGTCATTTATACGGATGCTTCCTCCCCCCAGTTCCTCGCCGTTTACCACCAGGTCATATGCCCTGGAGTGCAGGGTAAGGAGTTCATCGATATTTTCAGGATCAAAATCCACACGGTCCGGCGCTGTAAAGGGGTGATGGCTGGAGGTTACACCACCATCCTCTGCTGCCTCAAACAAAGGAAAATCCGTGACCCATACAGGATAAAAACTATCTTCAGGGATCAGGCCCAGACGTCCTGCCAGGTGAAGGCGCAGTTGTCCAAGGACAGAAACAGCAACGCTGTATGAGGGGTCTGCCACCATTATAATGACATCGCCATCTTCTATATCAAACCTTTGCTTGAGCCCCTCAAGCTCTTGATTGCTGAAGAACTGAACAATATTGGATTCCAGCTTCCCGTTCTCTGCGCGCATCCAGGTCATGCCCTTGGCCCCGAATGATGGGGCGATCTCTTTTGCGTATTCATTCTGAAGCACATTCTTGCTGAGTTTTTCCGACTGGCCCTTTATGTTGAGCCCCTTTATACAGCCTCCGCGCTGCATTATCTGGCGGAAGATGGCATATTTTGTATCATGAAACAGCTCTGTCACATCCTTAAACCGCAGCCCGAAACGCAGATCAGGCTTGTCTGAACCGGTTGTATCCATTGCCTCCTTATGTGTTATGCGGGGAAACGGCCGCAAAAGGGTAATCCCGCCCTCGGCAAACATCCTGACCGTGAGTTCCTCGACCAGTTCATATATGTACTCCTCGTCAATAAAGGATGCCTCCATATCGAGCTGGGTAAATTCAGGCTGCCTGTTGGGCCGCAGGTCTTCATCACGGAAGCAGCGTGCCAACTGGTAGTAGCGCTCCATGCCGCCTATCATCAGAAGCTGTTTAAAAAGCTGCGGTGACTGCGGCAGGGCATAGAAGTTACCCTGGTGAACCCTGCTGGGCACCAGATAATCCCTTGCCCCTTCAGGGGTGCTCATGGTAAGCACAGGTGTCTCTATCTCTAAAAAGCCCCGTGAATCCAGAAAATCACGGACGCATTTGAATATACGATGCCGGGCGATGAGGTTATCTCTTACAGATGAGCGCCTGATGTCCAGATAACGATACTGAAGACGCAGGTCCTCATTTACCTTTTCAACGCTCTGTGACTGGGCGCCTGAGACCATTGCCTTTTCAGAAACAGTGAAGGGAAGTGCATCCGATTCGGAAAGGAGAGTAAGGTCATTGACCATAAGTTCAATGGTGCCTGTTTCAATATTGGGGTTTTCTGTCCCCGCTTCCCTCTTTCTGACAACGCCCCGCACTGCAATGCAGTATTCGGCGCGAAGTGTGGCAGCCAGCTCACAGACCCCCGGAGAGGCTGTTTCAGGGTTGAAAACAACCTGCATAATGCCGCTTCGGTCACGAAGATGAATAAAAAGCAGCCCGCCGTGATCCCTGAAGGCATCAACCCAACCGGCAAGGAGAATTGTCCGGCCCTCGTCACCGGGTGTTATCTGGCCGCAAAACAGACGTTCTTTAAAATGCATGTTAATAAGTCCTTTCCACTACGTATTACATAATCAAACAGTAATGCAATAATCCAATTTTTTGGGCGATGCTATCAGAACACTTTCAATATATCAAGGACTTATAGCCCTTTTCTGATCCATTTCCAGGGTATTTTTAAAATGGGGTAAACGCTGTTGAGTAACAGGAAATCCGGGAATTTGTCCTCTTGTTCCCGCGGTCACCGTGGAAACATCATGTTTTGACCCCCTGCCTCTTCTTTATAAAATGATGGCCATTATTAAATTTATACCTGCTTTCCCTTCAACAGCCTTGGTATTATAGCTCATCTTTTGGAGGTTCGTATATCCTGGCTGTTGAATAGGGAACAAAATGATGGCTGATGACTCACGGTTCTATGCAGGTTTGTCCTTTTCATACCCCGCTAACCTTTTCTAAATACAATCTTCAGGATCAATATCAAGGATCAGGGAAACAGCCTTTTTTATACTCCCGATATCATCAGCAGATATCACACCTGTTTTTCAAATTCTTCTCCATCAAGCGAATCAAAAAGGTCCTCATAAACCCCTTCACCTATCGGTACTATGGCCTTTTCCCTCTTGATTCCCCTGAGCCTTGTCTGAGCTGGCACTTTTCACCTCATTTATTAAGGGTAAATATTTATACCCAACTTAACCCTCAATAAAAAGGCCTAAAACCTTAGCACATAGGGACAAAGTAGTCAGCATCAAGCTGCGGCAAGCTGAAGTCTATCCACTGAAGCATCTACATTTTCAAGGTACTCTTCAAACCCCATTGTATTATCAATAATCCCATCAGGGGTGATCTCAATAATCCTGTTTGAAACTGTGGAGACAAGCTCACGGTCGCGGGATGAAAACAAAAGTACCTCCGGGAAGGCGATCAATCCGTTGTTCAGTGCGGTAAGCGATTCAAGATCAAGGTGGTTTGTTGGTTCATCAAGGATAAGGCAATTGGCCCCGCTGAGCATTATCTTGGAGAGCATGCAGCGGACCTTTTCTCCCCCTGAAAGCACCTTTGTTTTCTTGAGTGGCTCGTCCCCGGAAAAAAGCATCCTCCCTAAAAAACCCCTTGCAAAGCTTTCACAGTCACATGGCGGGAACTGGCATAGCCAGTCAACAAGATTCAAATCATTATCAAAGTAGGCGCTGTTTT
>CAZCMD010000253.1:0-5263 GCA_964499695.1 uncultured Desulfatiglans sp. | reverse complement strand
GTTTATTGTGAAACGACTTTGCCATCCAGTAATTGAATTACACTGCCGCTGTATTTAGCCATTTCCTCTGAGTGGGTCACCATCAGGATGGTGGTGCCTTCTTCGTTTAAGCCTTTCATCATGTTCATTACTTCAATGCTGTTTTTTGAATCCAGGTTACCGGTCGGCTCATCTGCCAGTATCAGATTTGGTTGATTGACTATAGCCCTGGCAACTGCCGCCCTCTGCTGCTGACCGCCCGATAGCTGCCTCGGAAAGTGCTTGCCGCGATGCGCCATGTCCAGTTTCTCAAGTACCTTGTCTACCTTGGCTTTTCTTTCATTGGCGGGGGTTTTAAGATAGATCAACGGAAGTTCTACATTCTCATACACTGTAAGCTCATCTATCAGATTAAAACTCTGGAATACAAACCCTATGTTTGCTTTGCGGAGTGAAGCCCTTTTTGATTCAGAATACTTTGATACCTCTTCTCCCAAAAACCGGTAACTTCCTTCAGTTGGATTATCGATCAACCCCAGGATATGGAGAAGCGTTGACTTGCCGCAGCCGGATGGCCCCATGACCGATACAAATTCTCCCTCTTTAAGGTTAAACTCAATTGCGTCAAGAGCCGTTGTCTCCACTTCATCTGTGCGATAAGTCTTTGTCAATTTACTGGTTTCAATAATCATTAGAATACCCTCCTTTTAGTTTATAAGCGATATTTACTGAGCAAGATTAATAGGCTCTTTAAATATCAAAGTGTCAGCTTCCTTGAATGTGTCATAACCTGATGTAACTACCATGTCGCCTTCCTTTAACCCTTCCAATACCTCAACATACCGCGGATTCTGGCGGCCCAGGCGTATATCAATACGTTTGGCATTTGTACCATCCTGCGATACCATGTATACCCAGCGGCCTCCTGTCTCCTGAAAAAAACCGCCTTTTGTTACCATAAGCCTTCTTTCTGCCTCGCTGAAGGTTAATTCTACAGTAAGTGTCTGTCCGCGTTTGATCCCTGCGGGCGGTTCATCTGAAAATGCCATATCCACATTGAATAAATTGTTGATCACCTCAGGATAAATTTTAATGACCTCAACTGCATAACTTTTATCATCCAGGGTGAATTTGCCTTTTGTCCCAACAGTTACCTTCGAGTTGTAATACTGATCCACGCCTGCCCTGATCTTGAATTTATCGAGGATGTCTATCTGCCCGATACGCATGCCCGGATTGATTTGTTGACCGATCTCTGCGCTTATGCTTGAGAGGTGTCCTGAGATGGGTGCACGGACTACCATGCTCTCTATCTGTTTGGAAAGTATATCAAGGCTGAGATTGATACGTTCTATTGCCTTCTCTGCCTGCCCCAGTTGCTTATCACTCATGATGTCTTCCTGCTTTATTCGTTCCTTGAGGAGTTCTCTATTAGCCTTTTGATATTCCAGTTGATCCGCAACTGTCTCATACTGTTCTTCAGATATCGCAATATCTTCGGTCTTTAATACTTTGTAACGGTTATACTGTTTTTCAAGCTTGATTATTTCATAATTCAAACTCAGCAGTTGCTCTTTTCTGGTGAGTTTATCCTTGGCCAGTAGAAGCTGGGTGTTTTGCTGGCGATCAAGGTTTTCAAACAGAGCGGTCTCCGTTTGAATGAGAGTCAACTGGACAGTATTATTTGAAAATCTCAGGATAAGGTCTCCCTTCTCTATAGGTTTACCTCCTTCAACATAAAGTTCTTCGACCTTTCCTCCCTGATCTACATCAAGGTATACAGAGGTTAATGGAATCACCTGACCGTCAAAGGGGTAGTATTCCCGGAATTCACCATATTGGACCTCTGATATGGTCATCCTGGTGGGGTCAACAGTGAGTCTTGTTGTCCCTGAACGTGATATTATAAGATACCCCAGAAAGATGATAATCGCGCAGATACAAAAAATAAAAATCAGTTTTTTAGGCGTCCACTGCTTCTTTTCAATCGCTCTATCCATATGATTCCTCAGTCTCCAATGATAATTCAGAAGGGTTGAATATATACACATTTGATCCATTGCCAAAGTTACATAACATCAAAGGGAATGGCTCTTATTTAATAATGCAAAAAACTTGAAACAAAAAACAAGGAAGCAAAAAGACTTTTTCTTAAATAGACATGCGGAATATGATTTTGTTCCGGCAGCTATTGAGAATTTTGCTCCGAATATCATATAAATCTTAAAAAATCATTAGAATTGTTTTGCTTCTGATAAAGCATGACTCATGCCAAAAAGGTAAACTGAATATTGTGATAAAAAACAATATGTTATAAATTGGGCAATCTTTTCATAATATCGAAAAATAATATTTGATGGTCTTTACGGCTAAAGGATAGCATCTCAAACCAATCAACATTTAAGCCCGGTTGCATTTTGGTGATAATTCAAATAGATTGCTTTCAATTTAAAAAGCATAAATTATAACCTGTCATATGGTTACAGATACAAATTTGATGGAACAGATTTTAAAGATATATTTTGCAGGGGCGATCAGGGGCGGAAGAGATGATGTTGCCCTGTACACAGAGATGATAAGCTTTCTTAACACTTTAGGAGAGGTACTGACTGAACATGTTGGTGACCAGGAGCTTACAGAAGCAGGTAATGACGGACCTGATGACAGATATATCCATGATCGCGACATACTCTGGCTGAATCAATGTGACATAGTTGTTGCTGAGGTTAGTGTGCCCTCTCTCGGTGTTGGTTATGAACTGGGCCAAGCCGTTAGTCTTAATAAACCGGTTTTATGTTTATACCGAAGTGGTTCACATAAAAAATTATCGGCAATGATAGGCGGGAGCCCCGATATGGAAGTTATTGAATATAGCCGGATAGACGAAGCAAAAAAACATATAAGCACCTTTATAAATAAGGTAGCAGAAGATACTCATAAGGAATCACATAAGTGAAAACACCCCTTGAACTGCTTGCGCCTGCCGGTACCGCTGAAATAGGTAAGGCAGCCATTGACCACGGTGCTGATGCCGTATATATAGGTGCGCCAAAATTCAGCGCAAGGGCACAGGCAGGTAACAGCATTGATGATATTACCGTGCTGGTTCAGCACGCCCACCTGTTTAATGCAAAGGTGTATGTCGCGCTGAACACAATCCTGACAGATGCTGAGATGGATCAGGCAATGGATCTGGTAAGGTCTCTTTATGAAGTCCGCATTGACGGTCTGATCATACAGGATGTGGGGCTCCTTGAACTTGATCTGCCGCCTGTTCCACTTATCGCAAGCACCCAGATGCACAATACCGCTCCTGCAAAGGTGCAGTTTCTTGAAGAGGTCGGTTTTAAAAGGGTGATACTTGCAAGGGAGCTTTCATTAAATGAGATCAGGGCCATCCGAGACAAAACAAAGGTGGCGCTTGAGGTATTTGTTCACGGTGCGCTCTGCGTATCTTACAGCGGCCAGTGTTATATGAGCCAGTATGCATTGGGTAGGAGCGGGAACCGCGGTGTCTGCGCACAACCATGCCGTCACCAGTATTCCCTTACGGATGGTGAACATAATACAGTAGCCCGCGAGAAGTATCTACTCTCCCTTAAAGACATGAATCGTATCGAGGCCATAGGCGATCTTATTGCCGCAGGTGTAACTTCGTTCAAGATAGAGGGCAGGTATAAAGAGATAGATTATGTAAAGAATATCACGGCTCTTTACAGGCAGGCAATTGACGGATTTATTAAAAGTAATCCCGGATATCGCCCTGCCTCAAGCGGGGCATGTACATTTGGCTTTAAACCTGATCCCTATAAGAGCTTTAACCGAGGGTTTACAGATTATTTTATTGATGGTGAACGTGTAAAGATGGCTACATTTAATTCGCCAAAATCCATGGGAGAACTAATAGGAACAATTGATAAGACTGGCAAGGATTATTTTCTTATTAAGGGTCATAATTTGATAAATGGAGATGGTTTATGTTTTTTCACCCGTGACAATGAGCTGACCGGTTGCAGGGTGGATAGGATTGAAGGAGAGAGGGTTTTCGCAAATTCCATGTCAGATATTTCAGTTGGCACAGCCATATACCGAAACCTTGATGTTGAATATACACGGGTTCTGAAAGGATCGGTTCAATGCAGAACAATATCGGTTGAGATGGATTTTATACAGGATGAAACAGGTATAAGGCTAAAGATTGTGGATGAAGATGGTATAGCTGTTGAGACCGGTGAGTCAATCCCATTTGAGCCTGCAAAAAACACCGAACGCGCCCGTTCAACTATTGAAGCTCAGTTGATAAAGACAAAGGATACGCCTTACCGTGCAACCTCTGTTGCCATATCTCCTGATGAGCCTGGTTTTATACCCCTTAGTGTTATAAATGATATCCGAAGAAAGGCTCTTAATAAACTTACCCTTGCGCGCATTGAAGCCTTTCACACTGAAGGTCAGCAGGTTATTCCCAATAATATTCCATATCCGGAGCAGGGGCTGGATTACAGTGCAAACGTCCTGAATTCAAAGGCAATGGATTTTTACAGTCGTCATGGCGCAGTTGTGAATGAGATGGCCCTTGAAGATGATAATAACAGCAAGATTGGAAAAAAGGGCAGGGTTGTCATGAACACAAAGTACTGTTTACGATATGAACTTGATGCCTGCCTTAGATCAAAAGAGAAGAACGAAGGTCTAATCGGGCCTTTAAGGATAAACGACAGGCAGCATACTTACCGGCTTGATTTTGACTGTATAAATTGCCGGATGATGATCATTACTGACTGTGATGCCCCTGTTGTATCAGGAGTAAGTGAATAAAGATGAAACAATCAAGGCGACATGAACCGGGTGGTATCTCAATCCTTTACGAGGACAGGGATATCATTGTGATAAATAAACCAGTCGGGCTTTTAACTATCGGCACTGATCGTGAAAAGTCAAAGACAGCACACTTTATACTCAATGATTATGTGAGAAAAGGAAATTCAAAATCCTTGAACAGGGTATATATAGTTCACCGCCTTGACAGGGAGACATCAGGCATACTTGTTTTTGCAAAAAGCGAACAGGCAAAAAGATTTCTACAGGATAACTGGGAGGATACTGAAAAACACTACCTGGCTATACTTCATGGTAACCTGAAAGAGAAAGAGGGGACAGTTACATCATACCTTGCTGAAAACAGGGCGCTCAAGGTCTATTCGACCAATGACCCATCAAAGGGCAGGCTTTCTCATACAGCATATAAGGTGCTTGAAGAGACTAAGGGATTTACAATGGTTGA
>CAZCMD010000252.1:0-5315 GCA_964499695.1 uncultured Desulfatiglans sp. | reverse complement strand
ACCTTACCTTCTGCCAATCCTCACGGAGCAGGGCAATCTCCTCTTCAGAAAGGATGGAGTTACCAACCAGCCTGATATTGCCCTTTATAACATTGATTAACCCGGGCAGTTTTCTGATTAATGAATGACTGCTCTTAAAGTGATATTTGGACAATACAGAAAGTTCAGGGTTTCCTTTCATATCTCTCGAACCGTAACCGCCGTATCCTGTCATTTTATCAAGATACCTTTTTGAGGGGCACAGGAGGTGATATATATAGAGAACCAGCATTACAGGCGTAAAAAGACAGAAGAGAAATAGCGCTACAACTATGTTGAATATCTTTTCCAGCTTTTCTTTAAAAAGTTTTTTCTCCATGTTACCGATAATAGTATCATCATCCACATACAGGTTTGACATTGAAGACAGATTAAAAATAAAATTCTGATTAACTATTGAATCGTTTATCTCAGTGTTCGTACCGACGTAGGTCTTTTCATAGATAATACTACCTTTTATACTTGAGTCATTGTCAACAATAACACCATCGCCAATTATTGAGTATTCACCGATTGATACTGAATTTTTAATGCTGCAGTTTTCACCTATCAGGGCAGGGGGTATTATCTCCGCTTCCGGATTAATAAAGGAATTTCTACCAACCCATATTCCCTTTCTGATCTCCTTTCCTGGTATGGTAACATGTCCTATATCTCCCCTGAGTACAGCCCTGTTTACCTCAATATAATCGTTAAGACTTTCAATAAGGCAATAATCAAATTCAGCCCTGTATGAATTTGATTTTAAACCTGCATCTGAAAAATTCTTTATAATCCCCTTGATACCAATACTCTCTTTAACGTTAGTCAGATGGCATAATGCCCGATGGCTCATAATAAAAGGACGAAATTTAATCAGACCTGCTTTTTTAATTTCTTCAGGCGTTACCGGCAATGTGAAGTCGGCAAGGGTTTCATTGTAGAAGTTGACAAAAGAGGTAATATCCAGATTTGTTATCATATTTACTGGAAGACAGATAAAGCCATCTACAATGCTGTTTTTAACGCGTGAAATAGCTTCAATTGGCCCATGATATTCCTTTACAAGGGAATAAGAGATATCGCAACCCCATCTTTCTCCCATCTTGAAATATTGCTCGGTTTCATAAGGTTTATGCTTAAGAATGAAAATCATCTCCCTTATATTGTTTTCAAGTAATAGTTCTATCAGATGTTCTGCCACAGGTTTATTAACAACGGGCATCAGGTAATCTGAAGTCCAGTTTGATACAGGGCTTAGAAGCTCAGGTTTGTCAGCAGGCAGGACTATTGCCTTCATATTGAACCCCTTGATAGAAATATGTTACCATCAAAATCCGGTATAATCTTAAACAGATTATTCAGTTTCATTATGTTGAATATCTGCATTATATCCTTACTGGCATTGCACATAAAAGGGGTTTTGTTATGTAATGAAAGATGTTTTTTTATTTTGATAAAGAGTGTGAGGCCGGTACTATCTACAAATTTCAACCCTTTTAAATTAATGATACAGTTTTTATCACCTATGGATTCTATCAGTCCCTGCACATCAAGCCTGGATATGTTGGCAGCATCAAGTCTGCCAAAAAGTTCTATTTTAAAGAGATCTTCCTTAAAGGATGTCGAGTATGAAAAGGTTATATCATCACTAACATCCCTGATTTTATCTGTAGTATCTGCATAATCATGCAGAGTCTGTTCTTTTACGATATCCCAAAGGCGGTTATATTTAAGTAATTTACCAAGAAAGGGTTTAATGCCTGTAAAGACCAGTTTTTTACTGATGCTGTTGCAATATCTCCACACATCAATCAGAAAACCCATAACAAAAATATCCAGGTACCTTGTCTCATTAAAATCAATAACAAGTGATGAATCCTTATAATTAAGGATGAATGTCCAGATATCATGGATTGATTCCCTTGTTGCATTGCAAGGCATCTTCAGTATAACAGCCTTGTCTTCAGGCCTTACATTGATAGTGATTCTATCTGAGGTGTATGATATCTGGGACCTTATTTTTAACATCAGCCTGCCTGCCTTGTGTAACAGTATCGGGAGTACAATAGAGGAGCCAAGTTTAAAAAATCCGATGAAATAACGTTTCCATAAACGGCCAGGGTCATGGCATATCCTGTATATCCACTCAAGCCCATTTTTCTGCATCCAGTAAGGCGCCCTTGATACATCACCGGTAATAAAACTGAAAGAGCCCCCTACACCTATAGATACCGGCACCTTGATCTTATCTCTGTTTCTGTTAAACCATATTTCCTGTTTTGGATTACCAAGGCCGATAAAAAGTATATCAGCCCCTGATTGGTTTATCATGGTAATGAGGTTCCGGTCTTCCTCGAAGGAACCAAGCAGGGCCTCACCTTCGGTTGCTACATCAGGGGAGTATGTGCCGGCAATTTTTAATCCAGGATATCTCTCTTTGAGAATCTTTGCAGCATTATCAGCAATACCGGGTCTTGCTCCAAAAAGAAATATGGATTTATTAAGTTCTGCCGCCTTTTTTGATATGAAAGGGAGCATGTCAGACCCGGTAACCCTTTCCTTAAGGGGAGAATCCATCAGCCTTGATATCCATACAACAGGCATCCCATCGGCAGTAACAAGATCAGCTCGTCTCAATATATCCAGTAGTTCCGGATGACGCGAGCGCTCACTACTCCATGATAGGGTGTTCGTTATAAAATCGACATTTACTGTGGCAATATATCGAGGGATATTATTATTTCTGAAATCGTCTATCATCCCGAAAATCGAATCAATGGCCTCAGGCATGGTAAGATTGTCAATAGGTATCCCAAGGATGGACAAACAATCTCTTTTTAACATCAGTATGCCCCTCTTCCTGTAAGCACAGCTGGTATGGTCTTAAAAAGAAGCTTAATATCTGTCCATATAGACTGGCTCTCTATGTATTGCAGGTCAAGATCCACCTGTCCATCGAAGCCTATATTGCTCCTTCCGCTTACCTGCCAGAAGCAGGTCAATCCAGGAGTAACATCAAGTCTTTTAAGATCGCGGAGCCTGTATTTTGATACTTCTGAAGGAAGGGGAGGGCGGGGCCCGACTATTGACATGTCTCCCTTAAGGACATTAAATAGCTGCGGCAGCTCATCAATAGACAGCTTCCTTATGATTTTTCCCGTACGTGTCAGCCTGGGGTCTTTTTTAATCTTAAAAATAAGAGACTGGGTTTCATTCAGGTTATCTAAATCATCTCTTATACGGTCTGCATCAGTTACCATTGACCTGAATTTATACATGGTAAATCTTTTGCCTTTTAGGCCTACACGCTGCTGACAATAGATTACCGGGCCTCTGTCTTCAAGTTTTATAAAAATTACTGTAATCAGATAAACCGGTGAAAGCGCGAGAATCAATATTATAGATAAAAGAAAATCAAAACATCGTTTGATAATAAGGGTGGATTTAACAACAAGGTGCCAGCTGTAACGCTTGAAAATATAATACATACTAGATCGAAAGCGGACAAACCAGTTCCCACCTTTTGCATATCTATCAAAAAGCTTATCTCTTAAAACATTCTCCCGCACACATGCCTCATAGTTAAATACAATTATCAAAAATAAATATCGGGATAAAAATAGCTATTTAAACAATTACTGAAAAAATATCGGGATAATATATGAGAATCTTTAATAAAAATTGAGATTTGTCAGGCTAAATGACTAGAAAAAAATATTTTTTTCATTCTTTAAATAAAATATGAATAAATTATTACTGATGATTATTAATTATCTCGAATGTATTTCAAATGGCATTATTATTGCATTTATTTTTATTTGTTTTCAGATTAGGTTCTCAGGATTATTGTCAACAAACATTTAGGAAAGAGAAGAGTCATCTATGCGAATATATAATAAATTATCGATTTTTACATTGCTAATTACGTTATTCCTTTTTAATAACTCCCAGCTATTCGCAATGGGCATATTTCCTAAACCTCCGGTAAAAAAACCACCTATTGTAATTAACCCTCCACCATCAGCGCCTGAGCCGCTTACACTTACGCTTATAGGTATGGGTGCATGTGGTGTAGCAGGTTTTTATTTAGGAAGGCGAAAGAAAAAACAATAAAATTACAAACAGTTAAGAAATTATTATGAAATGCCGATCAGTGGTTTGTTGTTATTTATTTCAGGAAATTAAAATCTCCGGAAAGGGAAAAAGAAGATTTATAAAAAATTAACCTCCTTCTTTGGCTGTTAGAATGAGAAAACAAATTTTATCCATATTATTTATTATGCTGCTGACCTTTATATCTCTGGCTAGTAATCCTGCATATGCAAAAAAGCCACCATGGGCAGGCGAACCAGGGGGGCCTCATAATCCACCTCCTTCTGCACCAGAACCCATATCCATGATACTTATAGGTATGGGGGCAAGCGGTGCAGCAGGCTATTATTTAGGAAAGCGAAAGAAGAAATAGATTAACTGCGTGTTGAATATATAAGCTGAATAACTTCAATGGAAACAGCAGAACAAAAAGATTTTTTTAATATAAATGTATACATTTTATACTTCATTATAATATGCATAACAACCTCTCTACTTTTTTACCCATACTTTAAATGGCTTTTTATATTATGGAAGAATGATCCTTATGATACATTCGGTTACCTTGTGCCTGTTATTTCAGGCTGGATCATCTATACCAGAAAAAAAGATATTTTTTCAAAACCTGTTTCGAATACCAAATGGGCTTGGGTTATTTTTATTTTGGGTGTTACCCTTGCCACACTCTACCGCTGGAACAGGCAGGCGCTTTTGGCATCTCTTGGTCTGCCCATTGTCCTGTATGGTCTGGCGATGATTGTGTGGGGAAAAGAACGAAGCCGTTTACTTATGTTCCCTCTCTTCTTTTTGGTTTTTCTTTATCCATGGGGGGATATCCTTGACATTATCGTGGGATTCCAATTAAGACTTTTCAGTGTGGATGTCGTTTATTTTTTATTTAAATGCATGGGAATGGATGCGGCTATTTCCGGGACTTTGTTATACACAGGGCGTTTCCTTGTGGATATCGCCCCTGCATGCAGCGGGCTCACCATATTAAATGTACTTTTGTTTATGGGCGCTATCGGGGCACATCTATATAACGGGACAAAATCAAAAGGCGTAATAATCTTTTTATCAGTGATACCTTTAAGTATTTTTCTGAACACCATTAGAATCTTTTTTACAGGTTTGGCAGGGCATTTTATTAGCGAAAAAACCGCCCTCAGTTTTTATCATGATATCTCTGGCATGTTTATATT
>CAZCMD010000251.1:0-5318 GCA_964499695.1 uncultured Desulfatiglans sp. | reverse complement strand
CATCCATAAAAGGGACTGTCACGCGCATAATAGATCCCACCACAATGCGGATATACAAAGAAGAGGTAAAAAGGGAAATACATATGTTTACTGAGATGCCAATTTCCGGAAAGATACCGGTGGAGATTGTAGAGACCCGCACCTATGATTATGAATATGGACGTTAATCCTATCCATGCACACACTGCATCTATTTATTGATGGAAGTTATAATCCCACTACAAAAACAGGTTGTGGGGCCTATATTGCTTTAACAGACACAGGGGCATCGCCCGAATCATTGCAACAGCAGGTAAAGGTGAAAATATTTGAGAGCACCACATCAGTCAGGCTGGAGCTTGAAACCCTGCTATGGGCGTTTAAAGAAATTGGGCAGAGAGAAGGCCAGATTATTGTATATACAGACTCTCAAAACATCATAAATCTACCGGAAAGACGCAAACGACTTGAGGAAAAGAACTATCAATCAGGTAAGAACAGGCCATTAAAGAATGCTGATCTGTATGTTGAATTCTTCAGGATGGTAGGAAGAGTCAACCCTGTTTTTATTAAAGTACAGGGGCATATGATCTCAAATAAGAAAGATAATATAGATAAACTTTTTACACTTGTAGATAGAGAGTCACGAAGGGCCTTAAGAAAATTAAGGCCCTGAAAGATATTCATCGTGGGGTATTGGCCCCTTATATCTATTTTACCTTTTCAAACTTATCCTTTGGTGCGCCGCATACCGGGCATTTTTCAGGCGGGGCGACTTCGACAGTAAACCCGCACACTGAGCAGACATAAACATCATTAAGGGCCATATCCTTATTGTTTTCCAGGGCCTTTACTGCCTTTTCATAGAAACTCCCGTGAACCTTTTCCGCCTCATTTGCCCAGAAAAAGGTCTTAAAGGCAGCATTATTCTGCTCCTTTTTTGCCTGATCCATGAACATGGGGTACATATCAGTGAACTCATCCTTTTCACCCTGCCATGCCTCTTTTGCATTCTCAAGCGTGGATTTAATGCCGCCCATGGCCTTCAGGTGGTTGAATGCATGAAAGGTCTCTGACTGGGCTGCGGCCCTGAAAAATCTGGCGATGTTCGGGTAGCCCTCTTCCTCTGCCTTTTTAGCAAAGGCCAGATAACGTCTGTTAGCCTGTGATTCACCTGCAAAGGCCTCCTTGAGATTTTTTTCTGACTGGTTGGACATAAATTTCCTCCATTGAAAAATAATTATTTATTTCTGATACCACTTACCGGCTTCATCCTTGAGCCACTCACCAGGGTCAGCCTTTTCAGCTATCTGTTTGGCCCTTCTCTGTCCTACCAATTCTATGGTTGTCTCTGATTGTTTGGCAATTGCCTCATAAACCTTTTTACGGTCATCATTTTCTGCTGTAACAATATCTTCACCTTTTTTGTCCGCGCCCACAAACTCAAGGTATCCGAGGTTGTTTTCACCCACAATGCCTGCCTTTTTAAGCTCGACTATGGAAGGGAGGCGCTCCTGCATCCTCTCCTTTATGCCCTGGGCATAAAGGGTTGATGAACATATTAACAATATTGAAACTACAGTTAGTATTAATCGTAATGATAATTTTTTCATTTTTATCTCCTTATCGATTTTGATTATATCTATTTTTTGTCTGATCCCTGAAGCTTACTTTCAGCCTTGTCTATGTCACTGAAAAAGTCATCAAGGGCACGGTCAATCTTTACATTCACATCAATTGTAATGTGTATGGGCTTTACCTCGACCGGCGATACCTCTATTGCATGCCTTGTCGAGCAGGCACCTGCTAAAAAAAGCAACCCTGTTAATACCACTAATATCCTTAATCCCTTTCGCATATCATACTCCTTTTATTTGATTAATAATAAGAGTTCCCTGGTTTTAACCCTTCACCCTGAGCCTTGAGCTTTAAGCTTTGAGCCCTATTTTATCATATCCAATGCTCCCTTATAATTCAACAACTCATCCAGAGGGAGTTTAAAATTAACATCAAGGCTTATCCCCTGAAAATTTGATCCTTCGGATGTGGCCTCTACACGCTGAAACATGCTTAAGTCTTTATCATATCTGAATGGAAGTTTATTTTCAGGCTTACCATCAAACTGGAGTTTAACAGCCAACTCTCCATCATCACTGTCAAGAGAAAGCTTTACCCATGAATAATCAAATGCCTTTAATGCCTCGCTTGCTATATCCATCTGTATATATTCAGGTGTCCCGGGGGCCATACCCTCCTTGAAGATATCTGTACCCTTGATGTTTATCTTTCCACCTCCACCAGGTGTGGAGTACAAAAACCCATCCTCAAAGCTGATCTTACCCTTTGATATGGTAATGGGTATCCTGCCGTTTACTGTCCCGCCGCCGGATACACCAAAGACCCCGAACTGTTCCAGTATATCTGCAAGCATGAGTCTGTCGCAGAAGAGTGTAATAAGGTATTCATCCTTTTCTGTGTCCACACGGAAGGACTGTATGTTGATGTTGCCTCCGCACCATTTGAACCTCCCCTGTTCAATAAAGATAGAAGAGAGGCTGTCTACCCTGAAATCAAACGCAATGTCTGTTGCAGAGATATCGCCAAAAGAGGCCTTGCCGATCTTTATCTTCTGCCCAAAGGGGCTTCTGAATGAAATGAGGTCATCAAGCGTTAAGCTTAACAGGATATCCTTTAATGTGAGTTTATTTTCTTTATTGTTTAATGTACCGTTTTCAATCCTGATATTCAGCCCCGACTTGATCAGTGAACCTGCGAGATTAATCTCTCCATCTGTTTTTAGCAGGCCATTAAACTTGTATCCCTTTAGCGCAGGGGCAAACTTACCCAGGTCAATATCAGCGCCAGGCTGATATGCAGGGATATCCGCTTTAATATTGGTTGCGCCGCTCTGTGATGTTAATGATGTGGAGCCATTGAGGTTTACGGTCATATCAGTCAGGGCCGGGTATTTTACTGTCCCGGAAAATGATATATCACCCTTTTTCTGGGCTATTTTCAGGTCAAGAGGCCCAAGGGTATAATTTTCATAGGTAACATCCCCAATGGATAACCTGCCACTATCATGGCTTTTCGCTAAAGGCCATGAAAAAGGCAGATCTCCTGTGATTCCTTTTATATTTAAGGCCCCGTTTACCATTGAAACAATACCCTTTTTAAAATTTACACCTGTATCGAGATCTATACCTTTGTCTTTGGTATACCTGATCTCCCCTTTCACAAGGTATTCAGGGATATTTGCCTTTATATCCGGGCTGTTCAAGGTTATCTCCCTGCTGTTTAATGTGAATGAAGAGATGTATTGACTCATAATATTTTCATCCTGTCTGATATTGCCTTTTACAGACACCGCAGGTAAGGAAAAACTCATATCGCTGGTTTGGGCGCCTGCCTTTTTCAATCTCAATAGGTAATCACAAGACAAGATGCCTTTATCAAATGAAACAGAGGCCTCTATCTCCGGAGAAACAGCAGTAACAAGAGTTTCATTAATGGAAACACTGAAGGGCTGACCAATATTTTCTTCATCCTCTTTTGCGCCTATCTGTACATGGGTTGTATCAGTGCTCTTCTCTATTGCCACATTCCATGCAAGAGCTGGCATATTATTATCTGAAAGCAATCGGGTTATGGCCTTTATGTCTCCCTTAAGGCTTTCTTTACCAAGATCAATGCTCCCGGAAAGTTGGGACAATATAGAAAACCCGCTTTGATTAAGCATAACCGGGGAGATATCAAAATTGAATAGACGCCCATCCTTTGAGTTTATATTGATGCTGATTGGCTGATACCCCATCAGCGGGGCAGAAGGATTTGAGATTGTAATGCCTGAATAGGTAATACTGGTTTTATCCAATTTGAAGGAGGCAGAAATATCCTTTATGGAAAATGGTTCAAGGGAAAGGGTTGTAGCAAGTTCAAAGCTTGATTTGCCCTTAAGGTTAACAGGCATTATATCCATTAATATCCTTTCATAAAACCCGAGTGCCATTTCATCTGATTTAACCGCCAGTTTAATAGCATTTTCCCATGTACCTGAAATCGTAATCCTGTTTCCATCAGGGTAGATCCTTGCCATAAAGATATGAGGCAGAAATGCCTTATCAAAGGAGGATAAGGAGATATCAAGCGGTACCCTGAAGTAATTGTCCTCAAACCCGAGGTTTAAGGTCGAATTAACTATTTTGATTTCCCCGATTGTTACAGGTGATGAAGTTTCTTTATTCTCTTTGCTGGTACCGTTGTTGTTAAGGATATTATCCAGGCCGGTAATAGTGAGTTTGTTTTTTTTATATTCTGCGCTTACAGAAATACCGCTGATAACAACCCTGTCGATATCTCTCTTAATGAGGCCTGAAGGGGTATAATCAAGCCGGATGGAGTCTACCTGAAGACCTCCATCATCCGGCCCGATTTTTATATCACTTATCTCTGCACCATTGAGGCCTATGCTGCGGACATTAACAGATGAAAGCTCAATGCCGATGTTTTTCATAATATCCGGTAACAGTGTTGATTCAACATGCCCTGGTACAAAGAGATAAAAACATGAGATCAGCACAAGCCCAAGAATAAGGATGGCTGATGAAATTATTAAGGAGATTTTTATTGTGCGTTTTCGAATCATATTCCCACTAACGGCGCATAAGCAAGTATCTAGTACCTGCTGCATAAGAATGTTAATGAAAAGGCTGTACGAACCGTTAAAGATTGATTCGGCAAGATAGTAGGGTATCTTAGTTTAATGCTTTGTTTGTCTCATAATTGGTTAATTTGCAGAAAATCTCCCCTAATGTTATATCTTCTTGCCAAACATCACTAAATTTTATTTTGTATCCATGTTCAAGATTCATAGCAAAAGTTTCAAGCTCTAGGGCATCACTTGCAAAAAACTTTTTTGGAGGATAAAGCGTTCCATATATTCCCATTACTTTATCGTCAGGTTCAAACTTTAACCGCTTTTTACTATCAAATGCAAAACCATCAACGAAACATTCAAGGAATGTTCGAATTTCCTCATTTGAAGATCTAGGGAATCTTTTTCTCCATTTTTTAGCTAGTAAGTAATCTGATTTATCCCAATATTTACTTAATCTTTTTTTTAATTCTTTTTGATATTTTATTTCCAAAATAACAGCAATAATGATGATCGTTATTATTATAATTGTTTTCATCATTGTCTATCCCATCAGGTTAATGGTATGTACATGGAATCTTATGCCCTGTCCTCTCTTCTATCTCGCACATCATTTCGTCACAGGGGAGTACCCTGTAATGGTTATTTGCGCTTACACAGAAAACCTTTCCCTTATCATCCTCTA
>CAZCMD010000250.1:0-5320 GCA_964499695.1 uncultured Desulfatiglans sp. | reverse complement strand
CTGGCAGGTTTTTTCTCTTCACTCATCCTGATTATTCCTCCAATATTTTTATTTTGTTACTTCTTTTCGGATGCCAACTCTAATTGATTGGCGCAAGGCTTGTCAAGCGCAGATTCCCTGATATCTCGATAAGTCCGCAAGGAGTGGAAAAGCCGGATCAGAAATCCATAACGCGTCATTCCCGGCCTGCCTGCCAGGCCATAGCTTCTCCGACCGCCATAGCTTTAGCGAAGGTGGTTAGCGACGGCTGGATCGGGAATCCACCCCGCACCCATCATTTCCATGAAAAGTGGGTCATTGATCCCGGTACGCCGGGAAATCCAACCCCACCCACGTCATTCCTGACTCGATCGGGAATCCATTTGTTTTTCGTAGGGGCAAAAAATCTTTCGCCCTTCTCTTTCATCGCTTTTCATTCAACGTTCAAAGTTGGAAGTTTACCCTGTTAAATTTCCCGGAGGGAACCATAATTTAACAGGGTGAATGTTGTGGCCGTACATTATTTATCTTCTCGCCCTGCACTTTATACCTCTTGTTTCACCATAGTCTGAAGGTTTTTCACGAAGGTGGACCTGTCCCGCCGTAGTTTGAACGTTTTTTACGAAGGCGGATGCGTCCCTCTTCCTGCATCCGGATATGGTTAAGTCATCAAACACCCTTAAACTTATTGACACAACAATGATTCTTTTTAATAATGCCCCATCTTTTCTAATTAATTTTATTAGCCTGTTTTTTGATTATTGATCATTGTTCATTATAATCACTGATTATTGTGTTTGACTTGCTGGATTATTTATTATTTATAATTATTTATTTTATTATTCGATGTTAGCTCGATTCGTGTTTTCACTTCTAGACCCGAATCGTGCTAATACCTGTTGGACGGCGACAGATGGGAATCGATACATATACAACAATAGTAATAATTGCGGCTGCGATTTTCTTCTATCGGGCAGCAAAGTATGATGGCAGCTCAGCGGTTCTCTGGGTCGTGTTGTCGATTGGGGTTTCGCTATTGCTCCTTACTTTGTTCCGATTCGGCGGGGTGGGGATCATTCTCGGGCAGGCTGGTCTTTTTTTAGGCATCACGATTTTCAGGATTATTCGTGAATCATGAGCGTTGAATCATCCAACATTGCATTAAACTAAGACAGCCTACTATCTTGCCGAATCGGTCTTTTAAGGTTTGTGAAGTTTTATTAACAATTTTCTGTGGCAGGCACCGGCTGCTTGTTAATTCCGCGTTCGGTTGAAAAAATGGAGAAGAAGAATTACATGAATAATGTTCAATATTTTTATGATATTACTGCTGAACAATATGCAGAAGAATGGTATCCAAATAATTTACTTTTACCTACTATTAAGGATTTTCTTAGTTGTTTTAACAAACCAAAGCCTAAAGTCTTAGATCTTGGTTGCGGACCAGGGCAAGAAAGTATGCGCTTAGCCAAAGAAGGGGCAGAAGTTATAGGTATTGATTTCAGTAAAGAATCGATAAAAATCGCTAAAAAAAGAAACAATGAAATTGCATTTTATGAGATGGACTTTTTTGATATTGATAGATCTTTAGGTAAGTTTGATGGAATATTTGCTTGTTCTTCATTGATTCATATCAATGAAACCGATCTTCACAAACTACTAAATAAAATAAACAATATTCTGAATCCAGGTGCATACTTCATGAATATATTTATTAAAGGTGAAGGCCAACAAATAACATATCCTGAAATAAATGGAGAAAAGATTGAAAGGAAAGTCGAACTCTACTCTACTGAAAAAGAAAAGGATATATTTCAACTCCATGACTATACATTTTATAAAGATGGATTTATTGATCCTTCAATAATTCAATTCTGGCATTGTATTATTTTCAAAAAATGAAACCGAATAATCCAATTGAAAGAGCGGTGAAAGAGCGGGGTCTGCCCCTGGCATTGGACATTTTTCAATCCACCGAGGTGGACAGGTAATTAAAAATTAAAACGACTGGATTCCCGATCTGGTCGGGAATGACGCGACAGTGAAGCCTTTGTTTACTCTCATATCAAGGAAGTTGGTATCTATAACTGATTATTATATTTGACATCATACAACCCAGCCTTATGCAGACACCTCTGGCAAAGGGACTATATTTACTTGACGATAGTATCATTTGATACTATCATAACATCATGAAACCGTCATATGAAATAACTCATAAAATTTTGGAATTATACGGGAGAATCACAGAAGCCCTTGGTATTTGTCAAAATCTTATGCTTGTTAAACCTGAAGCAAGGTTAAGAAAACAGAACCGAATAAAGACAATTCACTCTTCACTAGCTATAGAAGGTAATACTTTAAATATTGAGCATGTCACTGCAATTATTGAAAACACACCTGTTATTGGTCCTGAAAAAGATATTCTGGAGGTACAAAACGCAATAAAGGCATATGATCAACTGAATGCGTTTAAGCCTTATCAAATAAAGGATTTTTTAAAGGCGCATAAGGTATTAATGCATGGCCTGGTCGCGACCCCTGGAAAATTCAGAAATTCACAGGTCGGGATATTCAAGGGAAAACAGGTTACTCACATCGCACCCGGTTATAACATGGTCCCGGGTTTAATGAATGATCTGTTTGAATACCTGAAGAATGATAATGATCTTACGATAATAAAAAGTTGTGTCTTTCATTATGAAATGGAGTTTATCCATCCATTCGAGGATGGCAATGGACGAATAGGCAGATACTGGCAGACACGTTTATTGATGAAAGTTAATCCGATATTTGAGTTTGTTCCAATAGAAAAGGTGATAAGGGATAACCAGGAAGAATATTACAAAGCACTTGAACTTTCTGACAGCTCCGGGATCTCGACGAGATTTATTGAGTTTATGTTGGGGGTAATCAGTAAATCTTTGCATGAAATGATTGATGAAACAAAGGCCCTGATACCTGATTATACAAAGCGGATAGAATATGCATTATCAGTCCTGACCGGTTGGTTTGATAGAAAAGAATACATGAAAATATGCAAGGGTATTTCAACCGCAACAGCGAGCAGGGATTTAAAGCAGTTGCTGGATGATAACAAAATTGAGGCAACCGGAACCGGGCGGATGACCAGATATAGAAAAAAATAAGAAAAGACTGGGGTGCTGCCCCTGGCATTGAGCCGTTTCAAAAAAACAAATTTTAAACGACTGGATTCCCCGGTCTGAGCCGGGGAATGACGATGACACAACTGGAAACGATCTTTTTAATTATCATCGAGTTACCATGGTGATTGAGGGTAACGAGCAGATACTCCAATAGCACATCTGTCTTTACACATTTATAACATATTATAAAGACCAACAGGGATGATGGCGGATGTGGAAAACCGGTTAATACAACTGAAGGCCCTTTTGATCTAAACTGGACATATGAATTTTACTTTCCGGGTATTGATGGGATTTCGACGGACCCAGATAGTTTGTCCGGAAGTATAATGGATATTCCTTATAAAGGGGCAAAGATTTCATGGAGTCTGAAGTGAACGCCAATGCGCAAATGATATTAAAATAATACTATTGACACACAAAAGGCGTTTCCATATAGTTTTTTTCCAATAGGGGATGCTTTTCAACTCAATAGCAATCAAGCAAAACAAATAAGAAAGGTTCATTTAACTTAACCAGCCAGGAAAGGAGACAATGATATGAAGTCACTTCGTATTACCTCAATCGTTTTTCTAGCAGCGCTGTTTATCAACCCAATACTTTTTGCAGAGCCAGATATGGCAGGCAGCAAGGATCATTCACTATTCACCAGGATGCCAGGTTATTATATTGCGGATTACAGTCAGAAGGATTTCGATAGTTTTGATTTTGAGGATACGAGCGGATCCCCTGTTACAGTGGAAGGTCGCTACACACACATCACATATCGTCCGAATGAATATGGTAAAAATGCCACCTCCATCCAGATCGGCCGGAACTACCAGAATGCCGTAACCAAGATTGGAGGAGAGGTGCTGTCGGAAGATATTAATTCCGGGGGTGGATACACCACTATGAAACTCGCTCGCGATAAAAAAGAGATCTGGGTTAAAATTGCAATTGGAGACAGCGGCAATATTTATCATCTCGATATTATCGAAAAGGCAGGAATGGAACAGGATGTAACTGCAAATGCGGATGTCTGGAAGAATGACATCAACTCAACAGGCCATGCAGCTATCTATGGCATCTATTTTGATACTGACAAGTCCGTGGTTAAGCCAGAATCAGAGGCCGCTCTCAAGGAGATTGCGGTGTTATTAAAGAATAATCCATCTTTAAATGTCTGGCTTGTGGGACACACCGATTCTAAAGGAGATTTTAAACATAATATGACACTATCCGAAGCGCGGGCCAAGGCTGTTATGGCAGAACTAACTGGCAAGTATAGCGTTTCGGCAGCGAGGATTTTAGCCATCGGGGCAGGGCCTATTGCACCGGTGGCCTCGAACGATACTGAAGATGGCCGGGCCAAGAACCGCCGTGTAGAGCTTGTAAAACGCTAGCAAGAGCTATTTACGTTGCAGCAAACAGGAAGGCATAATACGGAGGCAATTGATTGCTTCCGTATTATGAAGTCCTTCCAATCTGTGCCATCTATTATTAAGTGTAAAAAGGGGACAACGTTGTTATCAGGTTTATTCATGCAACCTTATAACCTGACAGAGTCCCGTTTTACGCTGTTACCTGATCAGATCATCTATAATCTGCCTCATCTCCATTTCTTCTGCATATAAATCATCCTGATCAAAATACCCGGTACCATTGCGCTCATACATGCCTCCAAATAAGAAGTATGGTGTGCCCTTATTTGGGAAATAATCAAAATAGACCTGAGGGATATCTTTCTCAGTTTCTGGTGTAAGCAGGTCGTCTTTTGTTTGAATATCATAGTGATGGGCTTCAATAAGCCCCTTTTTAACGTATCCCAATACTGTATCATCAAAGGTCTCTTCTACCCATGCACAAAATGAGCACCCTTTATGTGAAAACATGATAATAACCGGCTGGCCTTTACTGTTTCTATAGATATCTTTACCGGTTGCTTTAAAAGTTGAGTACTGTTTAACAGGAGGAGCGGCCTTTTTGTTACTTGCCTGCTCTTTGGGATCAAGAGGGCCTTTTCTTTCTGTTACTGAATATTTTATTATTTTTTTATTTTTTTTAATCTGTTCCGCATATTTCAGCAGTTCTGAGGTGATATGCTCTTCTTCCAGGGTATACTCGATTGATTCCCTGACCTTTTCAAACGGTATAGAAACCTCTTCAGCCTTATTGGATACATATAATATATG
>CAZCMD010000249.1:0-5361 GCA_964499695.1 uncultured Desulfatiglans sp. | reverse complement strand
CGGTAGGGGTCATGGGTTCAAATCCCTTCGCGCCTACCACCATAAAATACAAAAAGCCGCTTAAACATAAGCGGCTTTTCTTTTATACACATTTCAGGTTTATGAACCATCGTAGAGACGGGTTTTAAACCCGTCTCTACGGAATATGGAAATATTTAGGTCATACACCATTGCAAGGGCACGCTGCGGCGTGCCCCTACAGTTTCTACAATTAATGAATACTCTGAATCTCTTCAGACATACCCTGCTGATATGTACTCCAGCCGGAATTTATACCGTATGCCCCTTTTAAGAATACCGCTTCAATTCTTCTGATATTACCTTTTTCAATCTTGAACAGTTCAGCAAGCTGCCAGGTCCAGTTTATGGATAGATGGTCAAAAAAGCCAAAGGCGTATACTATGCCCCGTTCCTGATCAACCGCTACAAACCTGCGGTCACGGATACGTGTAACAATGCCCTTTAAGCTTTCTTCAAATTGTTTTTTACAAGTCATGCGTGTCTTTGCACCTGTTTTCGGATCAGTTTGCAGCAACACATCTGTACCGTTTTCAAACCGGACACAGTCGTCAGTAAAAGGGTAGTAACCCTTGCCATCATTCCTTTGCAGGCCTTCAAAATAATAGTTGGCAACCTTTACCAGTTCTTCGCGGGACATGCGCTCATTTTCCGGGATGACCTCAAAATAAACCGGATGGGGTTTTCCCATTTTATCTACAGCCTCGCCGGTGGGAGGAAACCTTGAAGGAGTTGCAGGTTTTGCTTCTGCAAACAGGCTCGTTTCAGGGCGGATAACAAGCTGTTCAGCCTCAGAGATCTTGTCATTATCATCGATCTTTAAACGGATTGCTACTGCAACAATGTTTTCCTTTGCACCCCGCGAAGCCGCTTCCTTGACTGTGCCGATATAGGCGATCTGGCGTGTTTCAATATCAGGGACATAAAAATTATAATTCGCCCTGTCTGACATGCTGTACCAGAGCCCTTCACCACCAAGAGGCAACTGAATGCCGTTTTCAGTAAATTTACAGTCTTTGGTAAAAAGATCAAGACTCGGATTGTTATCCTTCATGGCATCAAGATATTTATCTATATAGCCCTCAAGACATGCGCGGTCACAGGTTTTGCCTGCACCAAAAGCAAAAACTCCGGGTAATAAAAACATTATAACAGTAAAAACCATAAATCCTTTTCTCATACCCCCTCCTTTTGTTAAATGTTATTAATTATCGAAAAGCTTCATATATCTTCTGCGCAAAAGCATGATTGAAACCGTGCGATGTCATATTTGCTGTTATCTTTCCCTGTAACGGGTATCCAAGAAGGTAAAGGTCGCCTATAATATCAAGTATCTTGTGCCTTACAAATTCATCAGGATATCTGAGGGTTGTGTTTATGACCTCTCCGTCATGGATAATAATGTGTGAATCAAGGTACCCTCCCCCAACCTTGCCCATCTTCTGTGCCATACCGATATTTTCAAATGTGTTAAAGGAGCGGGCCGGGGCTATCTCTGTGGCAAAAGACTGTTTTTCCTTATTGAATGTAAAAACCTGTTCAAATATCGGGGCAGCGTAATTGATACGCATTTTAATTTCAAATCCATCATATGGTTCAGCCAGGATATATTTTTCATTTTCATCCTGCTTCCCTATAATGAATTCTCCATCGATAACAATCTTTTTGGATAATGCCCGTTGGTTTACAGTCCCGGTTTCTTCAATAAGTTTGCAGAAATCCTCGGCAGACCCGTCAACATTGGGGATCTCTTCATCCACCTTGATAAGGGCATTATTTATCTCAAACATGTGAAGGGTGGCCATAAGGTGTTCAACGGTCCTGATATGGCTCCCGTTTGATACAAGAACAGTTGAGTTTGCTGGTAAGTTTAGTGATTCACGGTTGGCTTGATAATTTTCAAGCGATGTTAAATGGGCCGGAATGCGCTGACCGTCAAGGGTTTCAAATATTATTCCCTGATTCTCACCAAGTGGAGAAAGTATAATACCTGTGTTTCTGCCGCTCATAAGCCCTGTGCCGTTTAAGACAATATTACTTTTAAGGGTCTTCTGAGGTATATCAGACTCTATCAATGATGCGATCCCTGCATTAACCTTTTTAGGCATGATCTTTTCTCTGCTGCCCGGAAGATGTATCTGAACATCCTTTTCACCGTGTGTCTTGAGGGCATTACTTACCTTTTCAAGAAGCACATCCATATTAAGGGGTTTTTCAAGAAAGTCTGATGCACCTTTTTTGATCGCTGTAACCGCGGATGTTATACCCGCATGGCCGCTCATCATAATAACAGCGGTATCAGGAAAATCCTGCCTTAGTTTTGTGAGTACCTCAAGGCCGTCAATATCAGGCAGCCATATATCCAGAAGAACAAGGGCGGGCGGTAACTCTGCTGCCTTTTCAAAAAGTGTCTTTGCGTCAGGACAGGTTACGATATGATACCCTTCATCTAAAAATATCCCTTTCAGGGAATCACATATGGACTGCTCGTCATCAACAACATATATACTATAATGATTTGACATTACTTTTCCTTAAATAGTGTCCATCCAGGAAAAAAACCTGGATATAGCTTTCAGCTGTCAGCGACCAGCTATATTTTTGTTTTAAATGCCTTTTGCTTTACGCTGAATGCTAAAGGCTGACCGCCTAGTTAGTAATGTATACTATTTAAAGCATTTTTTAAACATAAAATATCAATAAAAACAGATTCATAACCTGTATTAACAGGGTTGCCACCATATCCAGCATCTGATATGATCTGGCATCATGACAATAGCCATTATTTATCCGCCAACATGCGACCCGACAGCGCCATATCTCGCTGTACCCATATTGACCTCGTGGCTGCGCAGCCACGGAAGATCGGTCATGCCCATTGATGCCAATATCGAGGCGTATGACTATCTGCTTAATAAAAATACCCTGTCAGATATGCTTAACAGGATAAGAAAACTCTACAGGGCATTGGATGAGAAACCATGCCTGAACCACAGCGACCAGATGAAATATGTGCAGCTATATGAGGCCATGACTAATCTCAATTGGGTACCTGATAATATAGAGGATGCGGTCAGTGTAATGAGAGACCGCACAGGGGTCAGATTTTTTAATGAAAAAGAGTATGAACTGGCAGTCATGACTATTGAGGCCGGTTTAAAGATCGTAAGCGGCGCTTATCACCCCCTTTACCTGGATTTTAAAAGCTACAGAACACCATTTTCACTGCTTTCCCCGAACCAGATAAGAGCAGATGCAGACCCTGATATAAACCCTTATCATTCAACATATAAAAGAGTTGCAGACCGCATAAAAGATAACAATATCTCTCTGGCCGGTATCTCCATTGCCTTTCCCGGACAGATACAACCGGGGTTCTCACTTGCCTGGTATTTAAGGTCATGTTTTCCGGATTTACACATTACTGCTGGCGGCCCTGCAATTACACAGATGCTGTTGAGGCATGATCATGTGAATCAGATCAAGATACTGGGTCCCTTTGACACCGCAATCATCTATGAGGGAGAACAGCCATTCCTTGATCTTACCAACTCACTCGAAAGAGGTGAAAAACCTGCGGGTATCATCAATGGTTCAATTAATAAACCTGTGAAAGACCTTCCTGCACCGGATTTTGATGGGCTTCCACTTGATCTCTATTTGTCGCCGGAGCCTGTGCTCCCCTATGATCCGAGCCGCGGCTGTTACTGGGGTAAATGCTCATTCTGTCATTACGGACTATGCAGCGAGGGTACGGCAGGGTATCGCGAACGCAATATCCCTGATATGGTTGAGCATATAAAACATATATCAGGGAAATGGGGATGCAGGAACTTCTATTTTTCTCAGGATGCATTCATCCCTGAAACAGCACGCAGGCTTGGCCTCGCCATAAAGGAAAACAACCTTGATATCCACTGGTCAACTGATATGCGGCCTGAGGCAACCCTTACACCCGATATGTGCAGTGACTTGAAAAATGGAGGGGCGTTATCCATAGCCCTTGGGATAGAATCAGCATCACCACGGGTTCTAAAATTGATTAATAAAGGGATAGATGTAGATACCATGAAGGATGCTGTAAAAAACCTGGCATCCGCAGGCATTGCGGTTGAGACCATGTGCTTCAACAATTTTCCAACCGAGACAGTTAAGGATGCATTTAATACCATAGAATTGATCAGGGCAAATAAAAACCTGATAGCCCTTTTTATCAATGGGCGTTTCGGGCTTTCACACGGATCAAGGGTTGCAAACCATCCGGAAGAATTTGGTATTAACGAAATCTGGCAGGTGTCAGGAGATGAGATCGGTACCGGTCTCTTTTACAGTACAAAGGGTAGAGAACGGTCAATAAAGGATCAGGATGCTATTGATGATGCCATTGATCGAATATCAGCATACTGGTGGCTCCATGATTACCCCTGGGCAGGGTCATTATCTACTGCCCACACAATACTCTGGTATGATAAAAAAGGTCCGGATGCATTCAGGAAGATGGCAAAGAAAGGACATAGGGCCTCTTTTTCGCCACCCCGAACAAATGTAAAAAGCCGTTATGATATAGATAGTATGGAATCTTCAGTATTAGAAAATGAGGCAGAGATATGGCAGACCCTTATCTATGAACAAAGGGCTGTAAGTCCAAAAAAATACGATTTTATTGCAGATAAATTCCCCTGTATCTATCCTGTAAAACATTGATCTTCTTCTCATGGTCCACGTAGGAAGACTTTCTTTATTGACTAAAAATATTTTTATTCTATAATTAACCAGTTTTTAAATTCTCGCACTCTTATTGAATTTCGCAATTATTTTTGAATAAACTCGATTCTGATCCTGTTTTGTTACATACATGGAGTTAGTGTCTTTTAGTTGTTTAACCATCAACTATTAAATAAAGGAGACTCATCATGGCAGGAAGTACATACAAAATTATTGAATTAGTAGGGACAAGCGAAAAATCATGGGAAGATGCAGCTAAAACAGCAATCGATACAGCAGGAAAATCATTAAAGGATTTAAGAGTCGCCGAGGTTACAAAACTGGATTTGACAGTAGAGGATGGAAAAGTCAAATCCTTCAGGACAAGATTAAGCCTCTCATTCAAGTATCAGAAAGAATAGATACGTAACAGTAAAAGGCTCCACTCGGAATTTGTGTGTTTATAAGGGAACGCTGCAAGGTTATCAGGTTATATCACCAACCTTATAACCTTGTAGCATCCCGCTTCATAAATTACCTGCTGTATCTCTTCCTGGACTCTACATAAAGAGTCTCCCTGAAGGCTGGTGTTAAGTATTGCGCCCCATATCTGTGAAGAAAGCTTGGTTTTTCAGGGTT
>CAZCMD010000248.1:0-5371 GCA_964499695.1 uncultured Desulfatiglans sp. | reverse complement strand
TGGCAGCGGAGTGTAGAGCCTGAGAGACGAAGATAAAAAGGTAAAAATGGATAGCGGCACGTGCTTCAATAATTAAATAACATTGGAAATAGGGGCTGTACTTTAAAATATCAGTTGATATATATGAATAGATAACAGAAGAGAAGTATGATTTTCATGGATCGGGATTACAGCAATCTTGATTTTGATATCATGTTTATAAACAACGACAACAACCTTGGAAATCTGAAGATAGATTATGAGAAATGGAAGGTGCGGCTCATAGAGGAAGAATTCAAAAAACGCATGTTTGAGAATTAGGAAAGATGAATACATTTATAAACTTAATTATTTACTGGCAATTACTCATAGAGGTATTTAAATAATTATGAGAGGGAAATCCCATGACTGATTCCTTAATTACAGCCGAATATGCCACCTGGCTCAAGGAACTCAAGTTAAAAATCCGAAGTGCACAGGTTAAAGCTACTCTTGCAGCAAGTAGTGTACTTATAGACTTCTATTTTGATCTTGGGAAATCTATTTCAGAAAAAGAAATAGTCTGGGGCAGTAAATTTCTGGAACAGCTCTCTCGTGATCTTAAAATGGAATTCCCTGATATGCAGGGTTTTTCTGTTACCAATCTTAAATATTGCCGCCTGTTTTATGAATATATCGCAATTCGTCCCCGGGTTGGAGACGAAACCAAAAAACCAATCAGTCCCCCGGTTGGGGACGAATTTAAGACTGGTCTTAATTCTCGAATTTATCAGGTTATCAGGCAGCTTCCATGGGGGCATATCAAACTGTTGATTAATAAGATAAAGGAGACCGATGAGCTTCTATTTTACGTAGCCCAGACACTTGAAAACTGCTGGAGCAGAGATGTGATGGCCCTGCAGATAAAGTCAAACCTCTATGCCAGACAGGGAAAGGCAATTACCAATTTTAAAAATACCCTTCCTGCACCTCAATCTGACCTGGCCCAGCAGACTATTAAAGACCCCTATACATTTGATTTTTTAACCATGACATAGCCTTATAATGAAAGAGATATAGAAAAGCAGCTTATGGAACATATTACTAGATTCCTTATGGAATTGGGTAAAGGCTTTGCTTTTGTTGGAAGACAATATCATCTGGAGGTTGGAGATACAGATTACTACATCGATCTCCTGTTTTACCACATCAAACTTAAATGCTATGTGGTTGTTGAACTCAAAAATACCAAATTTATCCCCGAATATTCCGGCAAACTCAATTTCTATCTCTCTGCTGTTGACAGCATCCTGAAAACAGATTCGGATAACCCAACTATAGGAATCCTGCTCTGCCGGGATAAAAATAAAATAGAAACCGAGTTTGCTTTACGTGACATCAATAAGCCCATGGGGGTAAGTGAATTTACCCTTACAGAAATGCTACCGGAAAACCTGAAGGGTGCTCTGCCCACGGTTGAAGAGATAGAAGCGGACTTTGATAAAATGAAAACTCAAGAGTATCCTGAAGGAGAATAAATGGATAGTGGGCCGTCCTTCAATAATTAAATAACATTTGAAACAGGGGGAGTACCTCAAAATATCGGACATTTATCGGACATAACAGACATTTTTTCTGAAAAGGGGTTTATTTGAACCTCAAAATATCGATTGAGTTGTCTGAATGGATTGCGGAAGGGAACTATGATTTTCATGGATCAGGATTACAGCAATCTTGGTTTTGATATCGTGTTTCTGAACTGCGACAAAACCTTTGAAACTTGAAGATAGGTTAATAGAAATGGAAGGTGTAATTCATAAAGGTAGAAATTAAAAACGTATATGGGAGATGCATGATATTATTAATAGAGACTTATAGGGGTGAGAGATGTTTAAACTTTCTGATGAAGGAGCTCTAAAGGAAATAAACAAACTTGTTAAGCTGGGTGTCTTGAAATCAGAAGGTAGAGGAAGAGGCATTAAATATAGTCTTGTTTGAGTTGGCGATTTAGTTGGCGATTTGGTTGGCGATTCTAAGAAAAGTCCATTGGCAGTGCTGGCATTGCCCAATGTGAAATATGGGCTGTACCTCAAAATATCAATCAAGTTGTCTGAATGGATTGCAATATAAATGTTTTAAATATTGAGGGCAGGAATCATGAAAGAAAAAAACAACCAGTCTGAAATAATCCTATATCAAACCGATGACGGCCGGATAAAGGTAGATGCTGTTATTCAGAATGAAACCATATGGCTGACACAGGCTCAGATGAGCGAGTTGTTTGATGTGAATATCCCTGCAATATCCAAACACTTAAAAAACATCTTTAAAAGCCATGAGCTGGATGAAGATTCAGTTGTTTCCATTTTGGAAACAACTGCCACTGACGGTAAGAACTATAAAACCAAATATTTCAACCTGGACGCAATCATTGCTGTGGGTTATCGGGTCAACTCCAAACGTGCCACACAATTCAGAATCTGGGCGACAAATATTCTCAAAGAATACATCATCAAAGGCTTCGCCATGGATGATGAGAGGCTTAAAAATCTGGGAGGTGGTAGCTATTGGAAAGAATTACTTCAACGAATACGCGATATTCGTTCATCCGAGAAGGTGTTTTACCGCCAGGTTCTGGATATTTATTCAACCAGTATTGATTATGATCCCATGTCAGATATTTCCATTGAATTTTTTGAAAAAGTACAAAATAAAATTCATTTCGCAGTCCATGGACAAACAGCCGCAGAAGAAAATTTGTTATATAGTGTTTAGATCAGTAAATAGTTTTATAACGAATCCTTTCCGGTATAAATAAAGTGACAATATTCGTGTTTTAGGTGAATATCGACACTTAGAATATATCTTGACATACTATTAAACTATATTATAAGTGTAATTATTCGCTTATTATATGAATAATTACATTCAGGGTATATTATGGAATCAATAGCCGGGATTGGAAAAACAGATCGGGAACGAATATCCGCTATCCTGCGTGGCACTAAAGGTACAGTTTCTGTAGATGAGGCCGGTTCAATCTTAGGTGTTGAAAGTACCGAGGTTGCCAAGATGCTTTCACGCTGGGCAAAGAACGGTTGGATGACGAGGGTTCGGAGAGGTTTGTATGTGCCTGTTCCTCTGGAATCCCGAACAACTGATGTTACACTGGAGGATAGCTGGCTTGTGGCTGATCGCCTGTTTGCACCCTGCTACATTGGTGGTTGGAGTGCTGCTGAGTATCTGGACTTAACAGAACAGATTTTCAGTACTGTTATTGTTATGACGGTTAAAAAACCAAGGGATCGTAACCCTGTTATCAAGGGAACATCCTTTATGGTGCGCACAATTCCTGAAAAAGCCATGTTTGGGCTTAAACCTGTCTGGAGAGGAGAGGTTAAAATATCCATATCAGACCCTACCCGCACAATCATCGATATGCTGGCAGTTCCCTCTCTTGGCGGTGGAATACGTTCTGTAAAGGATATGTTCATTAATTATCTGAACTCAGAAAACAAAAACCTTGAGCAGCTTATTAAATATGGAAAATTGCTTGGAAATGGGGCAGTGTTCAAACGACTTGGCTTTATACTGGAAACATCTGCTCCTGATGAGACAAAGATAATAGAACAATGTCGCACTAATCTTTCATCTGGAAATACAAAGCTTGACCTTAAACTGAATAATGACAAGCTCATAACCCGATGGCGGTTGTGGGTGCCTCACAACTGGAAGGATAAACCTTAGGTGATTTCCAAAACGGAAATAATGGAGTTCTCAAGGGAGTTCGGACTCAGTGCGAATGTAATAGAAAAAGACTATGTACTGGGCTGGGTGCTTGCAGGCATATCTCAACATGCTGACATTGTCCCAAACTGGGTCTTCAAGGGTGGCACCTGTTTAAAAAAATGCTATTTTGAAACCTATCGTTTCTCTGAAGACCTTGACTTTACAATAACTGATAGCGAACACCTTGATCAGGATTTTCTGACAGGATGTTTTAAAGATATCTCCGACTGGGTTTATGATGCTGTCGGTATTTTAATCCCTAAAGAACTGATTCGTTTTGATGTGTATGAAAACAATCGCGGAGGCATCTCAGCTCAGGGAAGAATCGGATATCAGGGGCCTTTACAAAGAAAAGGAGATCCTCCACGTATTAAGCTGGATTTAACCACCGATGAGGTGCTTGTCTTAGAGCCCTCACTAAGAGATGTTCATCATCCTTACTCGGATTTGCCTCATGAAGGAATAAAGGTTAATTGCTATTGCTTTGAAGAGGTGTTTGCAGAAAAAATAAGGGCGCTTGCAGAACGTGAAAGACCTCGTGACCTGTATGATGTTATCCATCTATATCGTCATGATGAGTTAAAGCCTGATCAGACTTTAATTTTAAACACCTTAAAAAAGAAGTGTGAGTTTAAAAAAATTCCCATCCCGACAATGGATACCTTCGATAACCGGCCTGAAAGATCGGAACTTGAGGCAGAATGGGCTAATATGCTTGCTCATCAACTTCCTGCATTACCTTCTTTTGAACAGTTCTGGACAGAACTGCCGGAGGTAATGGATTGGCTCCACGGCTCTGTGGAGAAGGTAAGAAGAGAAAAAATTTCCTATGGTCGTGAAGATATAGATGAATCATGGCTGCCGCCTTCTATGGCCCAGTCGTGGCATACATCTGTACCTCTTGAGAAAATTAGATTTGCAGCAGCAAACAGATTATGTGTAAATTTATTTTACCAGGGCACCTCCCGGTTAATTGAACCCTATTCACTCCGGCGTTCCAAAGCAGGGGATATTCTTTTATACGCAATCAAGCATCAAACAAATGAACCAAGATCATACCGGGTTGATCGTATTCAAAGTGCTGAAATAACCAATACTTCTTTTATCCCTAAATATGCTGTCGAACTCACACCTACAGGGCCGATTTCTGCGCTGCATTGACTCGAAATTTAAAACTACTAGAGGAATAATGAGCCCATCTCTTATTGTTCAAAAATTATGGAATTACTGCAATGTCCTGCGTGATGATGGCATGAGCTATGGTGATTATGTTGAGCAACTCACATACCTGCTTTTTCTTAAAATGGCTGATGAAAGGACAAAACCTCCATATAATCAACCCGGTATTATCCCTGATGATTTTAACTGGCAGAGCCTTATAAAAGAGGACGGAGAAGAACTTTTTGGACATTACACATGAAAATCCCCAGTATCAGGCCTACACAGTTGACAACCCCTAAAAATATTAAATCAAAACAGGTGGCTTTCACGGTCACGCTGTAGGATGGCTGCAAAAAGTTATTTGTAAATTTTATATGATGAAGCAATCGTAAAATCGTGATTAAATGTTTTAACCCAACTTCCGCAGTTAGAGGGTTTTAATTCAGCTAACTAATTGAAATTA
>CAZCMD010000247.1:0-5373 GCA_964499695.1 uncultured Desulfatiglans sp. | reverse complement strand
TGTATAAGCGATATATTCTCCTCAGTATCCCTCCCTCTTGAGGAGAAGGGAGGGGGGTGATTGTACGCCCTCCTCTCCCAATTATGTTTGGTCTTGTTAATTGGTCTCCGTGGGGACAAGAGGACCATTTATATATTAAATTAAAACGTGCAAGGGAGAAAAATTATGAAGAAGCTGGCTATTATCTTTCTGTTTTTAATAATGGTCGGATGTATGTCCACAAGGATCAATCCTGTATTTGAAATACCAAAAGGCTCCAAGATCGGGGTTATTAACCTGGTTGGGCAAGAGATGAAGAATTATGGAGTCAGGTTCGGTGGCTTTTATACTATGAATAAAGCTCCTCACCCATCGGATATACCATATTATATTAATAATGAAATAAAGAGGCAAGCTGCTGAGATTGGATACGAAGTGGAAATATTAGAGGCCAATGAGTATATAATAAGATTATTATATAATTGCACCATGGAAGAGAACCATCAAACTGTTTTAAGACCCGAGACAATTCCTATTTTTCAACAGTTAGCTAATGATCATAAATTCTCTATTATTTACATAATTAAAGAGGCAGAAGGCAAGTTTAAGGTTCAAGACTCTTATGTGTCTTCATCGGGTTATGGATTAGAGATAAGCCCCGTTGGCGGTATCTTTTCTGCCTTCGCCTTTTTTAAAGCTGAAGCTATATACCTTGACCCTGTCTCATTAACAAGAGGAGCTGAATGTTTGAAAAAAAAGGTTGTTAAAAGTCAAGGTAAGTCAGATGAATTTAAATCTCCGAGGGGCGGCAAGATAGTATCGTTATATGATGTCTCTGAAACCATAAAACTGATTATTAATGGGTTCATATCTGATCTATTAAAAAACTCAAATCTGAAGGGGTAAACTGTTGAACCGAGAAGACAAAAAAACAAGGCAGCAACTGAAGTGCCTCTAAAAATATAAAGGAGCGAATCATGCAAATAAAAAGATCATTATTTAATTACACATTGATTCTGATGATGTTCGTCACTGTCTGTTGTTTGTTTTCAGCTTGTGTAGAAAAAACGGCAGTGAATAAGGCCTTGGCTGCTGGCGATATAGAATTAACAAAAAAACTGATTCAAGAAGGAGCTGAAATTAATGGAAGATTAATTTACCTGGACCCCCAGTTACCTTTACATTATGCTTTAATGTATGGTCAGCCTGAGATAGCAAGGCTGCTCATAGAGAAAGGAGCCAACATTAACAAAAGATCCGGGGATCAGGTTCCTTTACATTATGCTACATCATCTAAACATACTGAAGTAGCCAGACTGCTTATAGAAAAAGGCGCTGATCCAAATGTACAAAATGGTCTCGGGCTTACTCCTTTACACTATGCATTTATGACGGGTGAACCTGAGATTGCCAAGCTGCTTATAGAAAAAGGGGCGGAGATAAACGTACGCGATGGCTGGGGGGAGACTCCTTTACACCGTGCCTTCGTAAGTAATATAGGCAGTTTTCCGGCAAAAGGGGCTAAGATTTATGAAAGAACCCCGGATTCCTGGTTTCCTCCATACTTTAATGCAAGCACTACTCAGCCTGAAATAGCCAGGTTACTGATTGAAAAAGGAGCGGATCTAAACGTACAGGATAGATCCGGGATGACTCCTTTACATTGTGCTTTAATAAGGAATCAAATTGAACTGGCTGGTTTAATGATAGAAAAGGGAGCAGATATTAACATACAAGCCCCCTATGGCTGGATGCCTCTGCACTTTGTTGCATTTAATAATCAAACTGAAGTGGCCAGGTTACTGATAGAAAAAGGAGCTGATGTTAACGCGAAAAATAAACAGGGCTTTACATCTTTATACTATGCCTGCAAGCAGGGATATCTTGAAATAGTAAAACTTCTTCTTGAAAAAGGCGCTGACAAAGAAGGTGTTGATCTGGATTCCTGTAGAACTATTGAAATGAAAGGGAGTAACTAATTCAAGAAACAAGGCTAAGCTACAGCATCTTCCAAAACAGACATCATCTGGTTCCTACGGTCTTCGTGGGAAGGAGAAAATGTGGACCGGTTTTTAAGAACAACCTGGCGTAGCAAAACATGGAAGCATTACCATACCTGAAAGAAATATCGTTAAAGAGAAATGATATCCCGGATACAGGGCGTTACCCCTTTTCTATTCCGGCAGTGCGGGAACTGGATAATCTTTATTTTGGAAAAGAGGTTACATTCTTTGTAGGCGAAAACGGGAGCGGTAAATCAACCCTTTTAGAAGCCATTGCCGTCGGGCTTGGTTTTAATCCGGAGGGCGGAACGAAAAACTTTAATTTTGGAACACGTGACTCCCACTCGGAGTTATACAGATACCTTAGGTTTTCCAAATCTTTTATAAAACCAAGGGATGGTTTCTTTTTAAGGGCAGAAAGCTATTTCAACGTGGCAACAAATATTGAAGACATGGACAATGCGGAAGGTTTTGAGCCGCCTGTTATTGATTCCTATGGAGGTCGTTCTCTTCATGAACAGTCACACGGAGAATCTTTTTTGTCTCTTATGAATCACCGGTTTGGGGGAAAAGGGATATATATCCTTGATGAACCTGAGGCTGCTCTGTCGCCGTCTCGCCAGCTCACAGTCCTGAGCAGGATGAAACAGCTTATTGATAAAGAGTCACAGTTTATAATTGCAACCCATTCGCCGATCCTGCTGGCATATTCGGGGGCGACTATTTATCTGATAAATGAAAATGGAATAAGGCCAGTAAATTATAAAAATACTGAGCATTATGAGATTACAAAGGTATTTCTTGATAATCCGGAAAGAATGCTTGAAGAGCTGTTTCGCGATTAAAAACTACTATGATTTAAACCGAGACCATGTGAAGGAGAGAGAAAATGATATCTAAACACAAAAGGATCATTTTTATATCAACAAGCACGGTAATACTTATTGCAATATTAATCTGGTATTTTTTATGGGTAATAGCGGGTAAGTGGTTCATATACAAAAATGCCGAGTTACTGCCTCAGTTGAATGTGCGCCCTTCTAAAATAGAAGATTTACCCCTTTCACCACCGGATGAATGGGAAAATATCTCGATAGACACATTATCCTTAAGTCTTCCAATGAAACGATTCAATAAAATACGTGTAGTTGGTTCAACAATAGGCTTCATATCTGATCAGGGGTCAGTCGTTCTCCCATCCCTCGTTCCTACAGTTGAATTGCTGGAAACATTTAAAGAAAATAATATCAAGTATCCACTTATGTCTTATGAAGACCTCCTTGCCGAGTTTAATGCAGTACCGGATGACATTTCATTTTTGAAGACAAGAAATAAAAATAAAGCAACATTTATCAATCTTACTCTAAAACTCATGGCCATACCTTCATATGGTATTAATGATATTCTTGCAGTGGATTCTTCAAATGTAAAAGCAATATGTATTATTAATAAAAAAGGGAAAAATGGATTCGGTGCAAATATCATTTTATATAATCAAGCGGGAAATATGACCTTTGATATGACTTTAGTGGGCTATAAAACTTCCGCAATGCTGCATTCAGATATCTTAAACATATTAGGCAGCATAAAAATCCCATCGCAGCCGCTCAATGCTGAAAAGGTTAAAACGGACATAGAAAATATTAGCAGGAATTATAATCTGGATGAATAAACTCAAATACCTGGCGATATTTTTATCTGTTCAAATAATTTTTATAAAACCTCATAGGAGAGAAAAATGAAAAGACTGGTATTTATATTTTTTGTAATCGTCATACTATCTCACTCTTCTTCTTTCTGCACAGAAGGTACTGTTTATAACCCTCCTATTCCAAAACCAAAAGTAAGTATTGAAAAAGCCCTTGAAATATTCAGGGCAGAACTAAAAAAAGCTTATACAGTTGAAAATGCTAAACGGCTAGATGACTATATTGTTTTTTCTATAGAATATCTTTCATTCAATGACATAATGAAAAAGTTCAATCTTGATGCTTCCACTATGATTCAATTCAGTAAAGAAGATAGCTGGGAATGGATAATCAAGTTTAGTAATACTAAAATTAGTGATGATTACCAGATCTATATGGTTACTCAGGAAGGAAAGGTGCGTGCTGTTGAGTTTTGCTGTCTGTAAGAATCAAAACCATATAAACTGGTTTTTTTGATGTCCACGGGAACGATGCGGAAACTAAGCAAGGTTGGGTTAAAACCCAACTTCCTTTTGAATGATGGTTAAAAATAGAAAGGATTTTATAATTGTTTATGGGGACTTGATTGAAGCCCCGGGAATTCTGTTGGGTTGCTTCGCTTAACCAACCTATGTGACTGGTGTAAATAAACCTTTTGATATATGGAAAGGAGAATTCCCTTGGAAAGAAAATACATATTTCATCATACAGCAAAGGGTTTCATTGTTTTTGTTACTGGTATCCTGATTCTGATTGGTATCTCCATATTTATGGCAATATTTTTCCCTGATTACAAAGCTGTTAATTACAGCATTTTTGTCTTGCTGGCATTCTTAATAGTTTTTATATCATTTATGGTTGATAAAAGGACGTTGAACAAGAGAACACAGGGTTAATAACCCGACATCATATTGATTGATGAAAAGAATCATGTCAGGTTGCTTTGCTTAACTTAATGTAACTGAAAAGGGTGCGGTGAAATCAGTAAGAAGATTTTTACAAGAAGCAGGAGTAATATAATGATGGAATATAAAGGATATTTCGGAAAAGTCGAATTTGATGATGAGGCAAATATTTTTTATGGTGAAGTATTAAACCTAAGAGATGTTATAACCTTTCAAGGTGAAACAGTTGATAAATTACGTAAAGCATTTCGGGATTCTATTGATGATTATTTGAAGTTTTGTGAATCTCGGGGTGAAGAACCTGAAAAACCATATTCTGGAAAATTTGTTGTCCGAGTCGATCCTGAACTTCATAAGACTATCTCTATAGAAGCAAAAAAGACTGGAAAAAGCCTTAGTGCATGGGTGTCTGACAAATTATCTAAAATGATCCAGGAAAATACTCAACAATCCAATTAGAATCAGGTCGGGTTGCTTCGCTTAACCCGACCTGCGTAATTGAATGGCTCTAACAACCGATTATGGTAATCAAAGTGAAAAGTAAAAAAATAAAACTATTTCTATTCTTTTTTATGTTGTGCCTTACATCGAATATTTTTGCAGGAGAAAAAAGTAATCATGACCCGGTAATTGTTAATTTTGAACCAGGGTCATTTGAGGTAGCGGATAATGAAAAGGAAGCCCTGCTTAATAAATTAAACAAATGTTTACCCGCCGGTAGTCTGGAGGACCTTATCTCTACATTAAATAGTGTCCATCCAAAAACTGTCGTTTTTGGATTCAAGCGGTCAGCCATTA
>CAZCMD010000246.1:0-5375 GCA_964499695.1 uncultured Desulfatiglans sp. | reverse complement strand
CCCACCACTGTATACAGGCTGCCGCTAATAAATAGTGGCAGCCTTGAAGTATATGAGTAGTCCGGGATCGTTCGTTAAGAGCAAATACAGTTATCGTTAATTTTTTATTCCTGCACTAAAAATCCCCGTTCCCTGAGAAGAGGTTCAATCCCAGGTTCCCTTCCACGGAATGCTTTAAACAGTTCCATGCTGTCCCTGCTTCCGCTTTTAGCCAAAATTTCTTTTCTAAACCGCGACGCTGTATCCTGGTTAAAAATACCGGCTTCGCGGAACGCATCAAACACATCATTATCCAGCACCGCAGACCATAAATATGAATAATATCCTGCAGGATAGTAGTTAATTATATGTGAAAAATAGGTTGTGCGATACCTTGGTTCTATCTCAGATATAAGACCAATACTGTTCAGACAGTTTCTCTCAAATTGCACGATATCCAGATTCTGCGCCTCTTTCATAGTGTGGTATTCCATATCAAGTAAACTTGCAGCCAGGTATTCCACATTGTTAAATCCCTTATTAAAGAACCTGCTGTTTACAATTTTCTTTACAACCTCTTCCGGAATCGGTTTTCCGGTTTGATAATGTACTGCGTACTGGGGCAGCACATCCGGATGGAGCGCCCAGTGCTCCATCAATTGACTGGGCAGTTCCACAAAGTCAGTAGGATAAAATTCCATATGATATGTTTTTTTTGAGAATATAGCGTCAATGGCATGCCCGAATTCATGATACATGGTCTTCACTTCATCCAGCTCAAGGAGTGCCGGAGAATCCTGGGTTGGTTTTGAAAAATTAAATACTGTAGTAATAACAGGGTTTATCCGTTTTCCATCCTTTATGTATTCATACCTGTAACCATCACACCAGGCACCCTGCTGTTTACTGGCCCTCGTGAAGAAATCCATATACAGGATTGCCAGATGTGATCCGTCTCTGTCTTTGACTTCAAATGCAAGGGCATCCTTATGCGGTTTTGGAATATCCTGTTTCTCATGCAATGTAATGCCATAGAGCTTATTAGCCACCTGAAACATCCCATTACGCACACGATCAAGTTCGAAATACGGTCTTAACTCGCTGTCTTCCAGGTTGTATTGCTTCTTCCTAACTTTTTCAGCGTAATACCACCAGTCCCATGAGGCCAGTTTAAATTTTGCGCCTTCAGCATCAATAATTGCCTGCATCTCATCACGCTCTTCTTTTGCTGCCGGAAGGGCTGCTTCCCAGACACGGTTCAACAGTTTGTAAACACTGTCTGGATTTTTTGCCATTCGGTTTTCAAGCTGATACGCTGCATATGTTTTGTAACCCAGGAGACTTGCCTTTTCCAGCCTCAGTTTAATGATCGTAGCAATCAGATTCTTGTTATCATTAGCATTATTGTTATTTCCACGGTGTATGTATGCATTGTAAAGTTTTTCTCTCAATTCTCTCCTGGGTGAGTAGGTTAAAAAAGGAAGCATGCTGGATTTGGGCGTCGTGAATACCCATTTGCCTTTTAGACCAAGTTTCTCTGCTGCTGAAGCTGCTTCCTGAATCACCTGGTCAGGAAGGCCTTCCAGATCCGATGAATTTTCAATAACCAGTTTAAAATCGTTAGTCTCCGCCAGCAGGTTCTGATTAAACTTAACAGTAAGGGAAGCAAGTTCCTGATCTATCGCTGTTAATCTTTCCCTGTCTTTCGAAGAGGTCAGGAGAGCCCCGTTCTGTACATAAAATTTAAAAAGCTGTTCGAGCAGATAAGCCTGTTCATCATTCAGGTTCAGGCTATCGCGCTTTTCATACAGGCTCTTTATCCTTTTAAAAAGTTCCATGTTTAAAGTAATACGATTCTTATGAAGGGCAAGCCTGGGTGAAATTTCCTGATCAATGGCATCTATTTCTTTATTTGTGTCTGATGTTTTCAACTCATAGAATATATTTAAGACTGTATCCAGTGTTTCACCGGATTTGTCCAGCGCCTCAATAGTATTCTCAAAGGTAGCCGACTCATTATTTTTAATTATCCTGTCTATAATATCATTCTGCTGCTTCATCCCCTCTTCAAAGGCCGGCATGAAATGAAACGGCTTGATCCTGTCGAAGGGCGGTACATTAAAAGGTGTATTAGATTCTGTGAGTAACGGGTTTTTTTCCACAACTTTCTCCTCTGACCTGTTGCATGACATCGTAATCAGGCCCACTGCAATGATAAGCAAAATAAATTGATTTACTTTAAACCGGGTAAATTTAATTTTAACTCTTCCTGATATCACCGACATAACATACTCCTTTGTAATGATGGTTATTATCTATTAGCCGGATGTCTTTTTATTAAATCAATATATAAATGCCTCTCTTGAAAAAAATATTAATCTGTTTTCACCCAGCGTTTTAAACATGGACCCAGTACAAGGAATAAAATACTTCCTCCTGCACCAAAAAGTACAACCGCTATAAAAAGATCCGGCATCTGCTGCACATTTTCAGGATCAAAGTTCCCGGCATAAATGCCTGCAATGAGATTCCCCAGTGCAGCCCCCACAAACCATACCCCCATCATCTGGCTGTAATATTTACGCGGTGCCAGTTTTGTTGTAGCGCTTAAGCCAACCGGACTTAAGGTTAATTCACCTATCGTGTGTAAAAAATATGTTAATATTAGCCACGTCATACCCACCTTTGTACCGGCAGCAACAATTTTGGCTGCAAAAAACATTACCAGAAAACCCGCTGCCAGCAGTAACAATCCTGCTGCAAATTTTAAAGGGATCTTTGGATTAATATTGCGTGCAGCCAGTTTTACCCATAATGCGCCTGCTATCGGCGCAAAAATAACAATAAAAATCGGGTTTATACTTTGCAGCCAACCTGCAGGCATCTCCCATCCGAATATAAACCGGTCTGTATAATCCCTTCCAAACAGGTTGAGTGACGAGCCTGCCTGCTCAAATCCTGACCAGAACATGGCTGCACCTATAAACAGGCAAAAGATGACAACCATCTGTTTTTTTTCGTCACTGTTTAAACCGCCGGCAACAATCACATAAACAAAAAAGAAGAGGATCACTGTTACAATAAGAACACCGACTGTACTGGCAATACCTACAGCGCTTAACATATCAATGTAACCAAATATCTGGAGAGAGGCAAGTAAAGCTATCAGAAGTATTGTCAGGGCAAAGGCCATGGGTTTGTTGGATGGCTCATGAGCCTTTACCTCTTTATCCGCCTTGGGTTTAAGTCCTATTTCACCTAAGTTTTTCTGGAAAATCCGATACTGAATAAGCCCGATCAGCATTCCAAAAGCAGCCATACTGAACCCCAGATGCCAGTTTACCTTTTCTCCAAAATAGGCCACAACGGTCTGGCCTAATATTGATCCTATATTTATCCCCATGTAAAATATGGAGAACCCTGCATCCTGCATGGCACCTTTCTCCGGATATAAATCCCCTATGATAGAGCTTATATTTGGTTTTAATAAACCGGTTCCCAGTGCGACAAAGCAGAGACCAGCATAAAAAATTCCGATTACCCCTGGAACAGCCAGAAGGGCATGGCCTGTCATTATACATATACCGCCATACCAGATAGCCTTACGCTGACCCAGTATATTATCTGCGATCCATCCCCCGGGTAATGTTAATAAATAAACGCATGCTGTATACAATCCATAGATTGCCCCTGCCGTATCTGTTGCAAGACCTAAACCCTCCCTGGCAGTATCAGTTGTCATGAACAGTAAAAGGATGGCCCTCATACCATAGTAACTGAACCTCTCCCACATCTCGGTAAAAAATAATACCCGCAGTCCTTTTGGATGATCTTTGAACATAAATCCCTCCTCATAATCCGCCAATATTATTTCAACAGGTCAAGGTCATAAATCTCAATTTCCAGAAATAATGACAAGAGAAAAATAGAGAGAAGATTGGCAGGTTAAAAAGTCTCCAGAATATAATCAGAAACCATAGACTAGGTACAGCCTGCTTTTCAACCTTGACAATCGAGTCAGTTCTTTCTTATATTCTCGACTTGTAAAAAGAGGCCAATACTGCTGTTGAATATTAATTAGAAATAAAATCGAAATTGGCAAATAAATAAATCTAATATATTTATCATCTAATCTACTTCCCATATTTAAATGTTTAAAACAAAAACATTTTTTAAAAGGAAATATTATTGTTTGACTGGTTAAACGACCTTCGCAGAAAAAAAATTACTGAGGCTCCTTTCCCTGAATCATGGGAAGCCATAATCGCCCGCAATGTTTTCCATTATTGCATGCTGGATAGTGCTGAACAGGCTCATCTACGTGCTTTGATCCAGGTGTTTATCGCGGAGAAATACTGGGAAGGCGCTGGCGGACTGGAACTGGATGATGAGATCCGAGTTACTATTTCGGCACAGGCATGTCTGTTAGTACTCGGACTGCCCCACAATTTTTATCATAATGTCCAATCAATAATAGTCTATCCCTCTACAGTAGTTCCGCCTCAGAGAAAGTTAGGTTTCTTTGAAAATTCCTTTTCTCCTGTGGGTGTTCAGCACCCGATCCTGGGCCAGGCATTCCAGCAGGGGCCGGTAATTATTGTCTGGGATGCAGCCCTGCACGATGGCCGGCATCCGGAACGGGGGCATAATGTTATCTACCATGAATTCGCCCATAAACTGGATATGCTGGATGGTGCAGCGGATGGCACACCCCCGTTGCGCGATACAACTCAATACCGCAACTGGGTTACAGTATGTACACGTGAATACCTGCGTCTTAAACATGAAGCTGAAAATGGTTTAGAATCTTTTCTGGATGACTATGGTGGAACGAATGAGGCTGAGTTTTTTGCTGTCGCAACAGAGCAGTTTTTTAATCAGCCAATACAGATGTTTAAACATGTCCCGGATCTTTATAATGTTTTAAAGGAATATTATCATCAGGACCCATCTGAACGTGTATTAAGGAAAAGCTGTAAAGGGTTAACAGACAATATTGATTAATCTTTACGCCTGGTTACCATGACACTCGTCGGAACCATATAAATAAAACGGATGTTGACACACAATATCATTTTACATATATATCAATCCCAATTAATAAAAGTCTTTCTTGTTAAAATCATAAATTATTTTAAATGGAGCGAAAACATGCGTCGCATTATCCCAGTTGTTGTGCTTTTTGTCATAATAGTCTGGTTCCCTGTTGGTAACACTCATGCCCAAACTCAGGCAGTTAACGCCGGCTCAGATACTCCACAATCTATCCCGGCCCAATTACCTGTTGAGGTATTTACAAAATATGACACATTTAGCGGTATCAAGCTTTCTCCATCCGGTAAATATGCTGCGTATTTAGTTGGAAAGAATGGAAGGAGTCTCCTTATGACCATTAC
>CAZCMD010000245.1:0-5383 GCA_964499695.1 uncultured Desulfatiglans sp. | reverse complement strand
TAATCTGAAATCAGATGATGGTGTAATCAAAATTGATGTTTTTAACAGTGAAGAAGGCTGGCTTAAAAAATCAGCATACAGCTACACAGCAAAAATAGTGAATATGAAATGTGAATATACCGTAGAGAACCTGCCATATGGCGATTATGCAATCTTCGTTTATCATGATAAAAATTCAAATGATAAGATGGACATGGACACTTCGAATATACCATCAGAACCTTTCGGATATACCAGAGTTAAACAAATGATAATGGGTCCGGCCAGATGGAGTGATGCTAAATTCTCGATTGCATCTCCAAAAATAGAAATAGAAGTCATGGTTCTGGAGATACCATCTGCCTTTCTCGATTCTATGAAACAAAATATTACTTTCAAAGATAAAATAGATATTGGAGGTTACAAACTGAATATCTGTTGTTTCGGTAAAGGAAAACCGGCTGTGATTGTTGAAGCCGGTGCTGGCGAGCCGGCCGTAGAAAGCGGGTCCTGGAAAGCTGTGATCTCGGCGATAGCGCCAACCACACAAATCTGTCTTTATGATCGGGCTGGCTTAGGTTTAAGCGACCGCGCTCCTGAACAAGACATGTCCGGGCGCACCAGTCAGGATATGGTAAAAGATCTGCATACCTTACTAGAGAAGGCCGGTATCCCTGCCCCTTATATTTTGGTAGGCCATTCCATAGGTGGTTACAATGTCCGTTTGTATGTCAGCCAATATCCAAAGGAGGTTGCTGGAATGGTGCTGGTGGATTCTTCACATCCGGATCAATTGTCAAAGTTTTCTGCCGTCCTGCCTCCCGAACAGCCGGACGAGTCCGAGAGTCTCAGGGCTGCTCGATCTTCGATAGAGCCTCTGGATCCCAATGATCCCGAGAAAATGGATGTTACTACCAGCGGAGCTCAAGTGCGAGCGACCGGTTTATTGGGCGATCTGCCCCTGGTCGTGATCACTTCCGCGCCCGGCACGAAGTTTATTCCCAACCTTCCGACTGATCTCGCAGACAAATTAGGCTGGGCCTGGCAAGACATGCAAATGGATCTGGAAGGACTTTCCTCGAACAGTACCCATATCATTGCTTCTCATGCTGGTCATTATATTCAGGTAGATGAACCTCAGTTAGTGATTGACTCGATTCTTAAAGTATTGGGACAGGTTAAAAAGTGAGGAATATATAACAGGTTTACAACTGGCATTTATAAAAAATGGACTCTATAACTTTCAAAAAAACTGGATTCCCCGGTCATGCCGGGGAATGACGAGTGTCACATAGCGCTGGTTATTGCATGGATTACAGCAGCGGGGAATACAACACGGATGGCAAAGAGTAAACCGATTAAGGCGTTGAGGTATGAATAAAAACCAGGTTCAAGGAAAAAGGTTCAAAATTCAAGATTGAAAATTCAAAATTAAACTGAGTAAAAACCTTTAAACCTTAAACTTAGAACCTTTAATCGATCCGTTAGGAGGTCATCATGTTTAAAAACTATTTCATAACAGCTTTAAACAACCTGATAAAAAACAAGCTCTACAGCGCGATCAATATCGCAGGTCTTACAATCGGCCTGGCGGCGTGCATTATCATCGCCCTGTATGTCAAGGATCAATACTCCTATGACAAGCAATGGAAAGATTCAGACAGGATATATCGGGTGAATTTTTCGATGCACCCGCCGGGAACGGAGCCCAATAGGATCGCTTTTTCCGGTTTTGCAGCCATGCCTGTGCTGCAAAAATATTTTGGCGATAAAATCGAGCAAAGCACCCGAACCTTCGGGCTATCCGCGGACATCCATAAGGGAAACGCCAAATTTAGAACTGACCTGTTGGATGTCGATCCCTCCTTTATTGAGATGTTCCAGTTAGAAGTCCTCGCCGGTAGTCTGGAAGATACACTCTCAAGCATTAAAAATATTGCATTAGGTGAGAGAACCGCCAAACGTCATTTTGGGAACCAGGATCCCATCGGAAAGATGATCACAATAGGCATCGGGTATGACAGAAACGATTACAAGGTAACCGCTGTATTCCGCATTCCGGGCAGTACGGTTTTAGATGACATCCCCTTGCTGCGCCTGTTGGACGATAGTGGCTATATGCAACTCTGGAAATCCTGGGTCCCGACTGGAGGTAAAATATATTTTAAACTTAAAAAAGGCGTTGATATTGAAACCCTGAAACCTCAACTCCCAGCGTTGATCAACCGGAATGCCCCTATTTCCGAGTTCATACCCACGCCCGACCCCGGCTTGAAAGCCAGTGATGTCCTTTCACTTGATTTTCAAAAACTGGAAAATGCCCACCTTGATTCACCTTGGGACACCTATAGGGCGGGTGGAGACAAAGCAATGGTGATCTCTTTTGCCGGCATATCCCTGCTCGTCCTCCTGATTGGTTGTATCAACTTCACGATCCTCACCACCGCGAAAGCCACGCAGCGGGCAAGGGAAGTCGCCATGAGAAAGATAGCGGGTGCAAAGAGAAAACAACTTATCGTGCAGTTCCTCGGCGAGTCCACTTTTATCGTGTTCATCTCCATGCTTTTATCCATTGCCATTGTCGAAATAATGCTCCCAGTATTCGAATCGATAGTTGGCAAATCCTTTTCCTTGGATTACACATCGCCGTCAACTTTTTTGCCATTATTGGCCCTGCTCCTTATCGTAGGCATATGCGGTGGCCTCTATCCCGCATTTGTCCTTTCCGGCTTCAGGCCAGGAGACACCCTCAAGGCGAACCAGTCCAAGGAAACCCGTGGTTCCATTTCTCTCAGGCAGGCGCTGGTCATATTCCAGTTCAGTGTCTCCATCATTCTTATTATTTCCACCGGTGTGATTTATGCACAGATGGAATACAGCATGAACCGCGATCCCGGTTACAACAGGGATCATTTACTGGTCATTAACGGGCTGAGGTATGATGTCCAGACGATAAGTAAAATCGATGTTCTCAAACAGGAGCTGTTAAATCTTGCCGATATCTCGGATGTCGGTGTATCGATGTTTCAGCCCAGCCATAAAGAGAAGTATACTACTCCTTTTACACTCCCCGGGCATCCGGATAAAACTTATGCGGAAGCTGTAACATACATTGATGATGACTATTTCAAAACATACCAGATACCCATTATCGCTGGCAGGAATTTTTCCATGGATCGTGATACCCCCGAAACGGCAGCGATGCCGTCGGTTTTTGGTATAAATGAGACAAGAAAATCTCTCGATAGAAACGCTGTCATTAATGAAAGCTCAGTGAGAGCTTTCGGTTTTATCGGCCCGGAGGATGCCGTTGGAAAAGTCCTCACGAGTTCCGACAACAATATCAATTACACGATTATCGGCGTGGCTGCCGATAATCACCTTTTCAGCATAAATGCCCCGCCGAGGGCGGAAGTATATCTGCTTAACCACCTTGACGCGTTATGGACCAATGTCATGACGGTTCGTTTCAAAGGGTCTCCCCAAAAGATAATATCACAGGTCAAATCTGTCTGGAAAGAGGTGACGGGCAATGAGGCGATATCCACGGTTCTCGTTGATCAACTGGTCGCCGGGGAATTTGAACATGAAAAGACGGAAGAAAGAGTCCTTATCAGTTTTTCCATACTCGCGATTTTTATTGCCTGCATGGGATTGTTCGGTTCTGCGTCCTTTACCGTAGAGCGGCGCACCAAGGAGATAGGCCTTCGCAAGGTAATGGGTGCGAAAGTCAAAAACATCGTGAGTTTACTCCTCTGGCAGTTTTCAAAGCCGGTATTGATTGCAAATATTATCGCATGGCCTGTTGCCATATATGCAATGCAAGGCTGGCTAGAGCGGTTCGCATACAGGCTTAATCCATTACTAATGATTCCTATATGTCTGGTTTCAGGATTAATTGCACTGGCGATCGCATGGCTTACAGTGGCAGGGAATACAACACGGATGGCAAAGAGTAAACCGATTAAGGCGTTGAGGTATGAATGATAAAAAAAGGTCAAAGGCACAGGGCACACGGTGCAAGGTTTTAAAAGCTTTTAATATTGAATTTTGAATCTTGAATCTGAAATCTTGAATCACTCAGATAGGAGGCTATTATGCTAAAAAACTATTTCATAACAGCATTAAACAATCTGATTAAAAACAAACTTTACAGTATGATCAATATCACTGGCCTTGCAATCGGCCTCGCAGCGTGCATTATCATCGCTCTGTATGTCAGGGATCAATATTCCTATGACAAGCAATGGAAAGATTCAGACAGGATATATCGGGTGAATTATTGGATGCAAGCGCCGGGAAGGGAACTCATGAAGTTTTCTATGGCCCCTTATCCGGCCATGCCTGCACTGGAGGAATACTTCAAAGACAATTTTGAGCAAACCGCCCGGATCTTTAATGACAATACCGAGTATACGATTAACATAGGTTCTGATAGATTTCAAAGCAGATTTCCAAGTGTAGATCCTTCCTTTATTGATATTTTCCAATTAAAGGTCATTGCGGGAAGCCTGAAAGATACACTTACGAGCATGACTAATGTCGCATTAAGCGAGGAAACAGCAAAACGCCATTTCGGGACACATGACCCCATCGGAAAGGTGATAACCATAGGCTCCGGGAATTTCAAAGTCGATTACAAGGTAACAGCAGTATATCGTATTCCGGGAAATACAGTTCTTGATGATATACCAATGATATCTCTTCTTCCTCCTGAAACCTATATCCCTCCATTCCAAAATGGCTGGGAGTATCCTAATTGCAGCACATATATTAAACTGAAAGCAGGCGTAGATATTGAAACCCTGACGCCTCTCATCCCCGCAATGATCAATCGGAATGTTCCATGGTCCGATCAAACCAAATTATCACTGGATTTTCAGAGACTGGATGCCGCACATCTTGATACTCCCTGGGATAAAAGCAGAGTAGGCGGGAACAAGACAGTAGTCATGTCATTTGCTGCTATATCCCTGCTTGTTCTTTTAATAGGATGCATCAACTTTACTATTCTTACCACAGCAAAAGCCACACAACGGGCAAGAGAAGTTGCCATAAGAAAGATCGTGGGCGCAAAGAGAAAACAGTTGATTGTGCAGTTCCTCGGTGAATCCACATTTATTGTGTTACTGGCAATGATTTTATCAATGGGTTTGGTTGAGTTAATGCTGCCGATATTTGAATCAATAGTGGGAAAATCTTTTTCATTTAACTACTTTTCTCTCAATGTAATTCTGCCTCTATTGTTAATGCTGATCATCGTTGGTATAAGCGGGGGTTTGTACCCGGCTTATATTGTTTCCGGTTACAGGCCCAGTGATACCCTGAAGGCAAATCAATCCAAAGAAACCGGCGGATCAATGTCTCTGAGATATGTGCTGGTTATTTTCCAGTTTTGTATTTC
>CAZCMD010000244.1:3961-5517 GCA_964499695.1 uncultured Desulfatiglans sp. | reverse complement strand
GGGATAGGCCCGGTATTTATATTCTGGGGCATTTACTGGATAGTCTGCGGTTTCAGAAAAAAGAAAGATAAAAGGCCTTAAAATATAGATGATCCCCGGAAATAATCGGTAATATCCGTGTGACTATTATCTATACCAGGACAGATAGTAAGTGATACCCCTTTGCAGCCCTGATTTAATTAAACATCACCTCTTTGAAATTATTTTCATATAATAATAGAAAGCAGGATTGTTATTTTGAGGCACCTCAAATATTTTTTATTTTATTTTAAAATTCATGGAACTTTCCTTTCAGGGTGCTGTCAAACAAGGCATTAGACCTCCTCTAATAATCCTGAACTCTTTCCCTCACAGAGTTAAAACAGGAGGGAACTTACTTCCCCTTTTTAAAGAGTGATGGACAGCCGGTGAACTATCCCCTTTCCGGTTGTCCATGCTCTTTCATTACACGGTCATGTATGCTTTTTCAGACGTATTTCAGCAATATGCCTTAAAACAATTAGCGGTTTTTTACTTAACATACTGTTATCTATGAGATATTTAATTAGAGGCACTTGTAACCCTTAATGGCATTTTTCTTGCTGAGTATATCCGTGAGGATCAAGGCCTTATTTCCTAAAACAGAAAATTAACAGTGCCGGAGAGACATTAAATAATACTCCCCAGCCGGTTAATAAAGGAGCATATATGAAGTACAAAATACCCTCTTGTCTTTACAAAATACTGGTTGGACTGGCACTACTCACTGGTATTTCAGCATCTGAATCCCATGCGGCAAAACTCGTTAATTGCAGCATACTGGACCAGGATTACCTGGTTGTTAACATATCCGATGGAGATGTCATACACCTGGATGAAAAAAACAAGACAGAGCAGGTAATACGATATACGCCGGAATTAAATACCGGCACCGCAATAATGCCATCAAGCTGGAGCATCACATCTGTTGATGATACAAATTACGGTGCAGTAGGGAAAAACCCGGTAAACTGCGCACGGAAAAAAAAACTTAACGGGCATGCTGAGATGGAATGGTCAGGGAATGACTACAGGTATGAATACACCTATGAACACTGGATCTATCTGCAACTGCCCTTCCCGCTCAAACAGGGAAATACATACACGCTGAATATCACAACCAGTGTAAACACGGACATTCAAAACGCCACCTTCACCTTTGACCGGTTTAATAGTGTTTCAGAGGCAATCCATATTAATTTGACCGGGTATTCGCCTGATGCCCCTCACAAGGGAGCTGACCTCTATAACTGGATGGGAAGCGGCGGCCCGCGCAACTACTCTGCCTTTGAAGGTAAGGCGGTCTACCTGTATAATGTCGATACCGGCACCCATGAGCAGGTCGGGGTTGTTGAATTCTGGAAAAAGAAAGGCAGCGACGTACACGGTTATGACCTGACAGGGTCAGATGTCTGGAAAATAGATTTTTCAGGCGCTTCTACACCGGGTACTTACCGGCTTGTTGTTGATGGTGTCGGTTGCAGCCAGGATTTCAGCATCAATGATTATGTGTATCATGACCCGTTCAAGGTATCTCT
>CAZCMD010000244.1:1577-3861 GCA_964499695.1 uncultured Desulfatiglans sp. | reverse complement strand
TCGATGAAATACTCTATTTTGATGAAGGCCATTTAAGGGGGCGTGACATGAAGATGATGGCCGCGGCCTTTCTCTACAATGTAACCGGCATAACCTCCTATGAAGCGGTCATCAATAGCGAGAGCGTATGCGCAGCAGGCGGTACATCACCCATCCAGTATTTTTACAGCGGTGATGATGGCATCAATCAGTTATATGCCACTGCAGCCTATCTTATTACCCCGCAGCCTGTTCATTATTCCACCCTTTATAACAATATGAAGTCCCGGATCATCAGTGAAGCAAAAAGTACTGAGGCAGACCTAATGAATACAAGGCCCTCACGCAGGACAACTTATAACCCGCCATCCTACTGGCGTACCGCGCATTTTGTATGCCGCACCATCGTGGCCCATGCGGTTACTGAGAGCCCGGCTGATAAAAATTATTTCCAGAAAGCCCTTGATCTGGAGGCAGGATGGGGACTGGGCAGGAACCCCCTCAACATGATCGAGATGAGCACCGCAACAACATCCCTTGAGACAAAACGGAGTGTAACAGAGGTTTATACCTCGGGAAGGGATGATGGCATAAAGGGTGTGGACCCCGGTCATACGCCGTACATGAACCTTACTGACTGGTGGCAGGGGATGACCATGGCAATGCCTTCAAAGTTATACGAAAACAGCTACCCGGGAAACGTGGTTAATACCTGGCCAATCGGCGAGACCTATTTCCCCTCCCGCTGGGTTTTTTCACATACGGAATATACACCCCGCCAGACCATGAAGGGCAAGGTTGCGTTGTATGGGTACCTGTACAGCCTTGCAGAGAGGCCAGCCCCAGCTAACCCGGTGCTTACCGTATCGGTGGAACAGGTAGGCAGTGCGAAAGGGAAAGTAACCTCATCACCAGCAGGTATAGAATGCGGATCTGACTGCACCGAATCATATGCAAACGGTTCCTCAATTACCCTTACAGCAGTTGCTGACAGCGGGTCAGTATTCAAAAACTGGGAAGGTGCCTGTTTTGGTACAGACCCGGTCTGTAATGTAAATATGAGCATGGATCGTGTTGTTACTGCAAGGTTTGAACCCGAGGGCCTCACCTACAGGCTTACGGTTATTAAAGAAGGGAGCGGTAACGGTACAGTATCATCAGCACCATCAGGTATCAGTTGCGGCACAGACTGCAATGAGGCGTACCTGAGCGGTACATCTGTAGCCCTCAATGCGGTGGCGGAATCAGGCTCCACATTCCTGGGATGGAACGTGCCCTGTTCAGGAACAGGTACCTGTGAAATCTCAATGATGAGTGACAGGGCTGTTTCCGCGATCTTCCGTTCAAACAGTGTAAGTACGATCGTTATCTATAATGATGCACTGGGTGCAAACTGGCAAAACTGGAGCTGGAGCGGGACATTCAACCTGTCAGCTACCACCCCTGTCCACTCGGGAGATAACAGTATCAATATTACCCTGGATGCCTGGGGAGGATTTTCACCTGCCCTTTCCACAGCATCAGACCCGATTGATACTGCCGGTTATGAGAAGATCAGTTTCTGGATAAATGGAGGCAGTGCAAACCGGAAGATCGATTTTTTCACGGAGGATGAAGACGGTCAGAACAGCAGCACAGCAGTAATCAATGCAAAGGCCGGCCTATGGACACAGGTTGATATCTCAATGGATCAACTCGGTAACCCTTCTACAATAAAACGCCTTAACTTCTTTAATAACAGTGGAAGCAAACTAAGCATGTTCACGCTTGATGATATTTCCCTGGTACCTGTAAATGAGCCTGATGATAATCCCAGTTGGAGGCTAATTTCCATGAGCAGAGATCCCGTGGATACAGCTATCGCAAAGGTAATTGAACCGTTTGCAGACAGGGTATTAAGTGTCTGGACCTATGACAATGGTAAATGGAAGGTATATGACGCCTTAAATCCTGCGCTCAGCGATCTTACCACCATGGTCCCGGGCAAAGGCTACTGGATACACATGGCTGACGGATCTGATATTTCATTTTCAGGGGCTGCATACTCAGGTGTCATAAAACTCTCAGCAGGCTGGAACCTTGCAGGTTATAATTCCCTTTTATCCATGAGTGCATCTGATGCCATCTCCTCAATAGCTGACAGGTTAACAAGTTTATGGGCCTATGATAACGGGGAATGGAAGGTATATTACCCCGGTAATCCGGCGTTAAGTAACCTTGAAACCATGTCATCCGGAAACGGATACTGGATAAAGGTAACAGGGGAATGTACATGGACTATGCCATAACAGGTTAATCTGGTATC
>CAZCMD010000244.1:0-1477 GCA_964499695.1 uncultured Desulfatiglans sp. | reverse complement strand
TGTTACCTTCAAGGACAGGCATGGCAAGAATTTCAGGGACGCCATATGGATGAAGCCTTTTTATCTCTGCCTCAAGCTTTTCAAAAAGCGCTCTTTTTGTCTTCATGACAATACGCCAGTCCTCACCCTTGAGTAACTTCCCGTTCCACATGTACATGCTCTTTACCGGGCCTGTAATCTGTACAATGGCTGCGAGCTTTTTTTCAATAACGCTTTCTCCGATCTTTTCAGCGGCCTCAAGGTTAACCACTGATGAAAACACCTGTATATATTCTGTCATTATTCTATATCTCCTTTTTATTATCCGGTTTCAATATATGATCATGTTGTTATACCGGATAAATTTTTTCAGGTACCACACATATTAACTTTCATTGGTATTTTTTCATTTTATGGCAATTAAAAGGGATGTACATCTACATCTGCTTTTTTCAAGGCATTTTTGAATTTACGGTCAAAAGTTGCTACAGATGTTCCTTTTATTCCTTTGCATACAGAGGCAACAATTGCATCTCCAAAATCACTGAAATATTTTGGCCAGTACGAGAATACCAGTTTTAAATCCAGGTCATGTATGACCTCTATTCCCGGCATTGAAATAAAATCATTCAGGATTTCATTTATCTTTGCTGGCGATGCGTTATATATCTTATCCATGACAAAAACAAACTCGGTCAAAACATTTTGAGGGCATAAAACAAGATATTTATACTGAGAAGCGCCGGTGAACAGACCGGAGGCTATTTTTTGCTGTTCAAGGTCTCTATCCGTTATAAAAGATATAAGTACATTGGTATCAATGACTATCTTTTTCATCTGTACCTGTCTGTCCTCATCTTTCTTGCCATCTGAATATCTTCACTGATGTTTCCCTTTCCTGTGCTTACACTATTTTTGTGCTTAAGAAAATTTGTCTGGACAGGGGTGACAATAACCTTGCCGTTTTCTACCTTCCATTCAATAGCATCATTGACCTTAATCTTCAGATTCTCTCTTACAGCCTTTGGAATAGTAGTCTGGAATTTTGATGTAACTATTGATTCCATATTTCCTCCATGTATCTTTCATTTATTTCCTTACAAAACAAGTTTATTGTAAGGAGACCATTTAGTCAAGTTTCAGGATCAGGCTCTACCACTATTGCTTTCCCGTTCCTTATCTTCACCGTGGGAACATCCTGCTTTTATGCCCTGTGTTATATCTTATCATCCATGGGGATATCTGCATGAACGACACGGCGCAGGAATTTCCAGCACCCTTTCTCTCTTATCATGGTATCTTCATAATGGCCAACAAAATAGGGTTGTGGACGATCCGATTCGCCTGTAACCACAAATACCCACTTGGTTACAGCGCTCGCCTTGTCGCCATTTATCTGAATCATTTCATTTGTAAACAGATGCACAGACTGGCTTATTGGAGTATCTTTACCAATCGTTTTTTCCATCAGGTCGCAAATTGCCTTCGATCCCTTTGC
>CAZCMD010000243.1:0-5522 GCA_964499695.1 uncultured Desulfatiglans sp. | reverse complement strand
TAATCGGTTTACTCTTTGCCACCCGTGTTGTATTTCCTGCTACTGTAAACCATGCGATCACCAGCGCGACTAGTCCCGACACAAGGCATATTGGAATCATTAACAATGGATTAAACCGATAGGCGAACCGCTCCAGCCACCCTTGCATGGCGAATATGGCAACAGGCCATGCAATAATGGTTGCTATAAGAACAGGCTTTGAAAACTGCCAGAGGAATAAACTCACTATGTTTTTGACCTTTGCCCCCATAACCTTACGCAGGCCTATTTCCTTGGTGCGTTTTTCAACAGTAAAGGATGCAGAACCGAAGAGACCCATGCAGGCAATAACAATGGCCAGCAGCGAAAAGCTGATGAATACTTTCATTTCTGTTTGTTCCCGTTGAAACTCCTGCGCGATAAGCTGGTCAGCAAAAACTGTTGATATTTCAACATCACCCATAACTTTGTTCCATATTGATTTAACCTGTTTTAATATCAGGCCAGGTGATCCTTTGAATCGTAAAGTCATAACGCGAGGTTGGTCCGGTCTCAGCAGATAGACAAGGGCACTTGGAGGAGCATTTATACTTGACAAATGGTTATCTGCAATGACTCCTATAATAGTATAGTTGGTATTACCGAGAATTTTCGTGTTGAGAATTTCACCGACAGCCTCTTCCGCGCTTGTAAAACCCAGTTGTCTGGCGGCGCTTTCATTGATAATGATACTTCTTTCTTCGACTTTTTGGGACTCATGCCCCCCAAGAGACATATCTTTCACATCAATATGCGGTTCGGGAATATCCCGTCCTTCAGAGTAATTTCTTCCCGCTAAAAAGGGGATTTGATAGGTCTTAAAAAAATTATAACCAATACCTGTTATTTGTATTAAATGACCGTTTTCCGGCTGACCCAGGCGTGAGAGCATAAGGTTAACGCCTGCAAATCCACCGGGTTGAAGCTCTGACAGCCCCACATCTGTGATATTTGAAAGTTTCTGTAATTCCTGTTTTAATGGATTGATTTTATTTTTAATATTATCGTTTCGACCAATTTGATTAATGATCAGCAGGTTATCTTTATTATACCCCGGGTCACGATTGAGGTTGTATTTCATTTGCGTGTAAATAATGCCGGTAGAAATGATTAAGACAATGGAAACAGTAAACTGAAAAATAACCAGTACAGCTCTTAGTGACATAGAACCACTTGTTTCTTTTGATTGATTTGCCTTAAGTGTATCTCCGGGCCTGAAACCTGAAAGAACAAATGCAGGATAAAGCCCACCGCTGATTCCCACAAAAAATAACATGACTAATAAAGGAAGAAAGACAGAGGGAGCTGTGTAGTTCAATGATAAATTTTTGCCAATTATTGACTCGAATACGGGGAGCATGAATTCAACAACTCCAAGAGACAGAATCATAGCCAATAGCACTATAAATGTGGATTCACCAAGAAACTGGACAACCAACTGTTTTCGCTTTGCACCCACAACCTTCCTCATGGCGACCTCCCTGGCCCGTTGAGTTGCTTTTGCGGTAGTTAGAATAGTGAAGTTTACGCAACCGATGATTAAAACAAGTATTGATATGCCTGCAAATGACATGACTATTGTTTTATTACCACCGGCCCTTGTCATATCCCATGGAGAGTCAATGTAGGCATCTTCCAGTTTTTGAAAATCGATGGACAAAAACTGACTGGATGGTAAATCCGGGTTATTGTGAATAAGGGTAAAATCAACATGTTTATCTATGAAGGCTGGAGTAAGAGGGGCTAACGTATTGATATCAACTCCTTCTTTTAAAAGAAAAAATGATTTGGTATTAAAGTTAAGCCAGGATTTATTAATCTCGTGTGCACTATTGTAATCAAGCAACGATAAAAGAGGTAAATCGATAACAGTATTTCCCGGAATTCTGTATACAGCAGTTACTTTATAATCAGAACTGTTATTTTCAAGGCTGAGTGTTAATACCTTGCCGATCGGATTTTGTTTGCCGAAATGACGTTCGGCCACTTCAGCGCTTAAGGCAATATTTGTCGGCTCTTTAAGTGTGTTTTCAAGACTGCCTGCAATGACTTCGAGTTGAAACATTTCAATGAAAGTTGGATCAACCTGTACAAGAGTATTTTCAAACTTAGCATCACCTGTATCAATTACCTGTTGAGACGGGCAGGCTCTCGCGATTTTCTCAATTTTGCCATTAAAGTACTCCTCCAGCAGGGGCATGGCCGGCATGGGTGTCCAGGGAACTTTTGCCGGTTCCCTTCCAGGTATTTCAAGATAAGAATTCACACGATAAATTCTATCGGAATTTTCCCAGTGTTTATCATAGGAGTACTGATCATTTACATAAAGAGCAATTACAATACAGGCCGCCAGGCCAATTGCCAAACCTGCAATATTGATCACACTGTAAAGTTTGTTTTTAACCAGGTTGTTTAATGCTGTTATGAAATAGTTTTTTAACATGATGATGCTCCTTCTGAGCGATTCAAGATTTCAGATTTAAAATTCAATATTAAAAGCTTTTAAAAACTCAAAGCCTTAAACCAAGAACCTATTTGATAATCATTTTTATTTTTTAACTCGAACGTTGAACTTTTGAATTAAAGTCCCTTACATCGCTCCTGTTTTCTGTTCCGGCACAACCTGCTCAACCCGCCTGCTCTGGGTAACAATCGAACCATCAAACAGGTTCACTGTGCGCTTTGCATAATCCGCATGTGACTGGCTGTGTGTAACCATTATGATTGTTGTACCTTCATCATTCAATCGCTGAAGCATCTCCATGACCTCCTGACCGTGGGCAGAATCCAGGTTACCTGTGGGTTCATCAGCAAGTATAAGGGGCTGATCACCCACAACAGCACGGGCTACTGCCACCCTCTGCTGCTGGCCGCCTGAAAGCTGGCTCGGCATATGCTTTGCCCTGTGGGCAATACCAACCCTGTCCATTACCGCCTCTACCCTCTTCTTTCGTTCCTTTGATGGGATGTTATGGTACAGGAGCGCAAGTTCGATATTCTGGTAAACTGATAACTCATCTATAAGGTTAAAGGACTGGAATATAAAGCCTATGTTCTGCTTTCTTATGTCACATAACCTTGATTCATTGTATCCTGATATATTTTCATTGTTGAACATGTAGTCGCCTTTAGTCGGGTTATCCAGCATGCCTATTATATTGAGTAAGGTGGACTTGCCGCACCCTGAAGGCCCCATGATTGCAATGAACTCTCCCCTGTTGACCTCTAGATTTATGTTGTTGAGCGCTGTGGTCTGTATGTCGCTTGTTCTGTATACCTTGGTTATTCCGTGCATTTTTAGCATTTTGAGTTCTCCTTGTTTTTAATTTAAAATAAATTTAATCGTTTTTTTTCGTGTATTTCGCGTGTTTCGCGGTAAAGAAGTCTGTAGTCTATAGGCTATAGACTATAAACCTGTCCTTATCTTCAGCCTCTCTATCTCAGGGAACCCGTTGTATGATGAAGTAACTACCTGCTCTCCGGGTTCCAACCCTTCCACCACCTCTATATAACTGCTGTTGCGTCTTCCAAGCCTGATATTTCTCTTTACTGCCTCTGCGCCATCTTTTGTTACTACAAATATCCAGTTGCCGCCTGTGTCCTGGTAGAATGAACCATTCGGGATGAGTATTGCCTCGGATTCATCACCAAGTGTTAGCTTTGCCTGAAGGGTCTGGCCCCTGCGCAGTGCAGAAGGTTCCTTATTTAAAAATTCTATATCCACCAGGAACTTGCCGTCATTGACCTGGGGATATATTTTTTTAACTATTGCCGTGTAATCCTCTTTTCCATTCTGGTAACTCACTGATTGCCCTATATCCACGCGGTTGATATAAAATTCATCAATGTCTGCCTGAAGCTTGAACTGATCAGGTATATCGATTTGCCCTATACGCCCGCCAGGCATAATATTCTGGCCCACTTCAGCGTCAAACCCTGAAAGTTTTCCAGCGATGGGTGCCTTGATGTTAAGGTCATCAAGGTTTTTCCTCGCCGTAATAAGGTTCTTTTCAAGACGTGAGCTTGCTTCTCTCTGGGCCTCTAGCTGCTGCCTCTGCAGGCGTTCATCTGTTTTCTGGCTTTCCTTTGAGAGTTTAAGGAGATTTTGCTGATAGATAAGTTCATTTTCTTTATCAAGCAGTGCCTTTTTACTCAAAAAACCAAGTTCACCAAGCTGTCGATCACCTTGCAGATCACTCTCAAGTGTTTTTATCTTATGCTCTATATCCACGATTGTCCGGGCATTATTCAGCCTGTTCTGTTCAAGAGATAACTCAATGGTCCGCATGTTGTTTAACTGCTCTGCTACCTGTGCCTCTGAATTTGTCACCTGTAATTGCAGGGTACTGTTTGTAAGACTTACTATAAGGTCTCCCTGTTTAAGTATATCGCCATCCTCTGCATACACTTTGTCTACCCTGCCACCCTCTATTGCATCAAGAAACACGGTAGTGCGGGGAACAATACGTCCTCTGACCGGAATATAGTCCTCAAATATGCCTGTGGTCACCTTTGCTAATGTAAGCGTATCTATCTGTACCCTGAAGCTGCGGTCACCATTCAGGCTCATGACTGACCAGATTGCCAACCCCACAATGATCACGGTGATGGTAGAAATGATTATATATTTCCATCTCCTTCCGGAGTTTTTTATCTTCTGGTCCATTGCAGCACCGGAACCGGCTATTGCTGCTGAAGAAGACATAAAAACTGCATTATCCGGATTCTTTTCATCAGTGATATTTTTTAATTTATTCAACATTTTTATTAATGACCTTCTCTTTTTTTATGAAAACTATCTGCTCTGCCTGCCTGTTTTCCTGTATGCACTGTGCCCTTGTGGACACGCTGCGGCGTGCCCCTACAGTTCTTGGCACTATTCAAATTCTTCAAATCGCCTGGTTCTTTCCTTCTCAATTACAATTGTCTCCAGATTTTCAACTCGTTTCATCAAACGGCTCAGGAGGTTTGAAGCCTCTGGGGCCGGTTTTTCAATATCACTCAATTTTTTATAACGTATCTTGATAATGTCACCAACCACACAAATCGCTACCACCAACACAATCATTGTCCATAGATTCATAATCATCTCCTCCTTAATAGCGCTTCAATGTTCAGTATTGCTTACCTATTGAGCAATGATCATGCCATTAAGATATCTAATTGTATTTATTGCTTTTATATGTTTTTCATAAAAACATGTAGACTAATAATGTCCGATATCGTACATTCCTTTTGTACGAAAACGAACATTCATTGAAAAAAATAAACAAAAAACAAAGGCTGAAATTGAACCGCGAAGGCGCAAAGAACGCCAAGAAAAACATTTTATTTATAACTAAAAAACAAAAGCTAAAAACATGTCTCACACAGAGATCGCAAAGAACACGGAGAAAGGCAAAGATTTTTTATTAAAAACAAAAACCTGAAACATATTTACCGCGAAACACGCGAAAAGCGCGAAAGTGTTTTTTTACATTCTGTTGCTGACAGCTGATGGCTGA
>CAZCMD010000242.1:0-5530 GCA_964499695.1 uncultured Desulfatiglans sp. | reverse complement strand
ATAGGCGGCGGTATTGTCGGGGCCTCTACCGCATGGCAATTGCAGCAATTATACCCAAAAAAGAAAATACTCCTTCTTGAAAAGGCGCCGGATTATGCCCGTCACCAGACCGGCCACAACAGCGGCGTGATCCATGCCGGGGTTTATTACCAGCCCGGAAGCATGAAGGCGGAGTTCTGCAGGAGAGGTGCATCAGCCACAAAAGCCTTTTGCGAACAAAATAATATCCCTTATATACAATGCGGTAAACTCCTTGTTGCAACAAACGCTATTGAAATGGAGCGTATGCAGGCGCTGATAGAACGCTGCAAACAGAACATGCTCGATATTGAGATCCTTGACAGTAAGCAGTTAAGACGCGAGGAGCCCAATATTACAGGCCTTGGCGGGGTACTTGTAAAAACGACAGGGATTGTCGATTATAAGCGGGTAACAAAAAGGATGGCAGACAGGTTTATTGCGTTAGACGGTAATGCCCTGCTTGAACATGAGGTGACTGATATCAGAGAATCGGAAACCGATATCAGGGTTTACACAAACTGCTGCGGTGAAAAGATTTTCTTTAAAGGCCGATTTCTGATCACATGCGCTGGCCTTCAATCGGACCGGATTACCAGGATGCTGAATATCCCGACAGATTTTCAGATTATCCCGTTCAGAGGTGAGTACTATGAGTTATCATCTAATAACGATAAAATAATAAACCACCTTATATACCCCATACCTGACCCTGACCTCCCATTCCTTGGGGTACACCTGACAAGGATGATAAACGGCTCTGTTACCATAGGGCCAAACGCCGTGCTCGGATGGAAGCGTGAAGGCTATAACAGGATTAATATAGATATAAAGGATGCGCGTGACACTCTTACATTCCCAGGATTCTGGGCCTTTTTCAAACGCTACTATAAGACCGGGATTCTTGAACTGAAAGACTCCCTGTGGCTCCCGGGGTATTTGAAACTGGTACAAAAATACTGCCCGAAACTTAAACTTGCTGATTTACGGCCATACCCGGCTGGTATACGCGCACAGGCAATATTAAAGGACGGGTCAATGGTGCATGACTTTCTCTTTGCCGAAAGCCCGCGGAGCCTTCATGCGTGCAACGCTCCATCACCTGCTGCCACCTCTGCAATACCTATTGGGGAATATATATCCAAAAGGGTGGCTGAAAAAACATTGTGATGTCGCTGGTAGAGACAGGTTTAAAACCCGTCTCTACGAATGTTCAATCCTCATAATATATTGAGCTGTGACATGGAACCAACTGTTTATATTTTATTCAATATAATATTTCTTGTCCTCGGGATTTTACTCTATATCCCTGTTCGCTTTTTAGTAAAACGCAAGATCCATAAGATCGATTTTGAAAAAAGTGGGCTTTCCCTGCGTATTACCTCATCAGGTCTGGCATTATCTACATTTATGGTAGCGGCTTTGCTGCTTGGGTTTGCACAGGAATATTTATCACCTGAAACCTTATTCGGTAGGTTCATAGGCACATGGCAGGGCAAACTATATTACGTAGTGATTTTATGGCTTTTTACTATCTTATTCGGATTAATCCTGCAAAGGCTCGGTTTCACTTTATTTAAACGTTCTGATAAGGATGAATAATTCATGGAGAAAAAGGGTAAGCTAATATTAGTTAAAACAGCCCACACCATTGTATGGGCCATATTTGCAGGTTCGATAATAGCAACACCTCTCTGTACATATCTGCAAAAATTTATTTTTTCATTCACCCTGATCAGTTTTGTGTTTTTTGAAATCTTAATCCTTGCATTAAATAAATTCAAATGCCCATTAACCGGGGTTGCTGCAAGGTATACCACAGACCGGAAGGACAACTTTGATATTTACCTGCCCCTGTGGCTCGCAAAGTACAATAAGGAGATATTCGGAACTTTCTATATTGTAGGTGTCCTTTATACAATTATTTATTGGTGGATAGCATAGACGATCAGATAATGCCCAATAATGTTGGCCTATATAATTAGCCCCTAAGCACATTTCCCTCCCCTGGTGGGAGGGATAGGGGAGGGGGATCAACCATTTTTTCACCCCCACCCATCCTCACCCATTAATGGAGAGGTGAATCAGTGAAATACCAGATTAAACAATACCGAACTTTGAATCCGTCTCTACCGTGGTGTCCTGCTATTTCTTCCTTAAAAGCTCCAGCGATATAAAAATCTTCACATCCTTATCTATCAGGCCCATCTTATAGAACCTGCCATCCCCCACATTATATGCCAGCCTGTCTATTGTGAATACGGCATCAAAGCCTGCAACAAGTTCCCCCTGTTTTGAGGGATTATCCTTTACACCAAGATATGTAAATGGCACCTCTATGGTTTTTGTGACATCCTTTATGGTGAAATCCCCTGTCATTATATATTTATTCTCTCCAACGAGTTTAATCTTCTTTGATTTGAACTTCATAAAGGGATATTTATCTGCATCAAAAAAGTCCTTTGTACGCAAATGATTATCCCTCTGGGTAATACCAGTGTTAACGCTTTTAACCTCAACCTCAAAGGCAACGCTGCTTGCCTCGGGTTTCTCAGAGTCAATGAGTATCTTACCAGTAAAACCATCAAAATTGCCCTTGATGGTTGAAAAAATGTGCCTGATATCAAAATAAAAATTTGAATGCGCCTTGTCTGCATTCCACTCAACCGGGGCAGCGCAGGTTAAACCGGTAAAAAACATAATGAAAATAAAAGAGGTAAATATCCTGATAAAGTTTTTCATGGCGTTATCTCCTTTCTTTTAATTGGTTGGATATCTCTATTTTTTGTGAATCTAGTAATCAAACAGTTTATGTCAACCTGTTAAAGGTTAAAACGCTCCGCTATTATGGAGTTACCTTTAAACCCGATTAAAATCAGATCCCTTTTCACCTGTGTCATCATGGCAGGAGGGCCGCATAAAAGGACAGTAGACTCCCTGCTGCATGTGGTAAGCAAACTTTCAAGACCATCCCTGTTAAGCCGGCCAGCATTTTCAAGCCCCTTTTCCCTGGTAAACAGATATCTTATACTAAAGTTTGGCATCTTCTCTGCCATTAAACTGAACTCGTGAGCATACACGACCTCTTTCTGTGTCCTGTTGCTCCAGAGGAGTGTAATTTTTTTATCGGAGTTTTTGTCTGCAAGATACCTGAGCATACTCAGCATTGGAGTAATACCTATCCCCCCTGCAATCATGATGACCTCATCCATGGAATCAAAATCAATGTGGCCGAAGATACCGAATGGGCCATCTATGTATGCCCTGTCATTAGCTTTTATCGCTTTCACCTTATCTGTCCAGTCACCAGATTCTTTAATGGTAAACTGAAGTACAGGTGACCTTGTGGGTGACGAAGATATCGTAAATGGGTGTTCTTCACCTGAGATTCCTGCTGACCTGACCTTTAAAAAGGCGAACTGGCCTGGCGCATATGTTAACCCCTTCCCTCTGTCAGGTATAAGTTCGATGGTATTGATACCCTCAACCTGCGTCTGGACACTTTCAATCCTGTAAGCATATCTGAATACCCGGAGTCTTCTTATCCGAAGGATAATATATATAAAAATAGCAGCGCTATAAAAACAGAGTATAAATAGCTGTGCATTATCATAATGGAATGTATCACTCACAAAATATATATGGACACACAATATAAGGATGGTAACAGGCGTAAATATCCTGTGAAAGAATATCCAGTACTGGTATTTAATGCGTGTAAATCCGCGAAAGATGCCTGATAAAACAACACCGGTCAGCATGATTATTAAAAAGAGCCCTGCAAACGCAGGCCACTGCCTAATTTCAGGAGCAAGTATTTCCTTCCCGAGGGAGCTCAAGATCAGTATCAGGTGAAAAGCTGCAAGCAACAGGATAATAACGGCATTAATCCTGTGCAACAGCAACAAGCGGTTAATGGAGAATACCCTGTCAAGAAATTTCACCCTTGATATGAGCACAAGCTGGATCAGTAACAAGGCCCCGGCAGTAGTGCCCATAACCTGACCGGTGAGGAGCATATCCCTGGCCAGATCAAACTGGTATCTCAGGGTCTGGGATTCAAACAAGAAAGGGACATATATTGCGCCGGCAATAAACAGGGCAGCAATAACAGTCAGGCAGACGCCACATAGAAACCTTGTAGTGCGACCATGCCGGTTTATCTTCATATGATTACTTGCCATTTTTAGTATCCCTTAAATTCAGGCGGACAAAATGCAACCAGGAAAACTGTCTGGCAATTATAAACAAAAAATCAAAAAAAGTTTACAACCGAATTTTAGTATTTATATTGTCGCCAGAACAAACACCGTTATTAACAATCAAAAAACCATAAAAAAGGAGGCAAAAATGAAGTCATTTATCTTAACACTGATTTCCATGTTTTTATTTACAGGTAATCTGCATGCCGAATTTAAGCTTGACCCCCTTGAATACCCCTACAATGCCCTTGAACCATATATAGATGCCCAGACCATGGAGATCCACCATTCAAAGCACCATGCCGCATATGTGAACAACCTGAACAAGGCCATAAAGGGGACTGCCCTAGAAGGAGAAGGCCTTGAAGAGATCATGAAAAATATCTCTACCCTTGGTGATGCTGTCCGTAACAATGGCGGCGGTCATTACAATCATCGGCTTTTCTGGACACTCCTCTCCCCTGAAAAGAGCGAACCCTCAGAGGCCCTGAAAAAGGATATAGAAAACAGCTTTGGCGATATGGAGCAGTTTAAAAAGAGGATGAACAGCGAGGCAATGGCAAGGTTTGGTTCCGGCTGGGTATGGCTTATTGTTACGCCTGAAAAGAAGCTCGCCATATGTTCCACCCCCAATCAGGATAACCCCCTTATGGATATCGCGCAGGTAAAGGGCGTGCCCATTCTCGGCATAGATGTGTGGGAGCATGCATATTACCTTAAATACCAGAACAGAAGGGGTGATTACCTTGAGGCTATATGGAATGTGATCAACTGGGAGAAGGTAAACAGGCTGTACGAAGATGCCAGAAAATAATTTTGCAAAAAAAATGATAATACCAGGCGATAATAATTATGAGCTATTCAAAGATATTTAGAAGTAAAGGCATGTGTTCGTCATTCCCGCGAACAGGCTGTGTCGCAATGTCATTTTTAGGTGGTAGAATGATTTTTCGTAGGGTGGGGTTCCTGTCCGGCCATAGCTTTAGCGACGGCGGATTATACCCCACCAGTTTTAAGGTGCTGTTTTATTAAATAAAATGCCGGTCGGGAGTAAATCCCGACCCTACAAAAGACTCCTTAACGATATGTACATCTTTACTGATTAAAGTATTATGACACAGCCTGGAAGGCGGGAATCTATTTTAAAAATAAAAACCAAAACAAATGGATGCCCGTCGGAATTTATCCCGCAATTACGTGGGACGGGCATGACGATTTGCTTTTAATGTTGACTGTAGTTTATTACTCCGTGCTTTCCGTGTACTTGTATGGTAGAAGTGACAAGCTAAAATTGAACCGCAAAGACGCAA
>CAZCMD010000241.1:0-5571 GCA_964499695.1 uncultured Desulfatiglans sp. | reverse complement strand
ACCATGTAGTCTAATTATATCCAACTTCTGAGACATGAATTCAGAAACGGAGCGTAATGCATGAAGAGGAAGCGGGAAGATCAGGAATAGCAGGAAAGTATTTTTAATACAGAACAACAGAAAATTACGGGCCCTCAGCTTTTTAATGCCTTTCATTGTCTTACCTCCAGAGTCAGGAAAAAACTGTAATATTAATGCCCATCCTCGGTAACAGTGCTACTGCGGAGGAAGGGCAAGCGGTCAGCTATCAGCGTTCAGCAAAAGGCTTCCAAACCAAGGAGTTAGCTGATCCCGCTAGAAGCGGGACTGAAAGCTACATCCAGAATTTATTTTCATTCTGGATGGACACTAATTAATTGCGAATAGCCTCATAGATGAAATATTTGGCGTACATTAATATATTGACATATAACAATCAACTTTTTTTATAATTTCAGGATGTTAAAAAGAATCAGGTGCAGATGCGGAGCTTCGGGAAAAAAGCTAAAAACATACCTTTATATAATAATGTAGAGACAAGATATATTTACCCACCGGTATTCTGACGGGCCTTTAAAAAGCGTAGAGACAAGGCATGCCTTGTCTCTACAGGTAGGAACGATTTAGAACTTTACTACCTTTGGTGCGCCGCCAAATGATGCAAATGTTGCTGTGGCATCTTTCAGATACAGCACCTGGGTGTTCGGGTCATCAGCCTTGTACATGGCCTGAAGCTGGGGATATGCATCAAGCATGGCCTTTTTCGGTGCAAGCCTGTCATCCTCAACAGCGGTAGCAGCTATGCGCAGCCATGTGTCACCTGAGAATGCGCATATCTCTATCTTTGGATTTTTTTTCATCTGTTTTGATACGCTCTTGACCTTACCGGTCTGGATATAGAGCTTGCCCTCAAAGATCAGGTATGTGCCGAACGGGCGTACCCTGGGCTGATCACCTTCTGTTGTCGCGAGATAATAAGTGCCGCATTTCTTTAAAAAATCATATACTTCCTGCATGGTTTATTCCTCCTCTAATTTATTTTATTTAATCATTGAATAGAAGAACCTTAGATAATCCAGTTTTATAAAAAAGTCTATAAAAAGTAAATACCCCTGGGCAACAGCAAGGTGTTAGATGCAAGGCACCGAGAGAGTGCCGACTGAGGCGTACAAAAAGGGTACGCCGCAAGGAGAAACGACTGCCCGTCCTCCGTAGCAGGCTACTGCGGAGGATGGAAAGGTAACGCAGCAGATGACACTTTAATGGTGAATCAGGAGCTATATGGCCATTGCCGCATCAAAAGCGCAGGTTATGGCATTCCATATAGTACCATCGCTGCCGTTCGAGTCGCCCACAACATAGTTCTCTGCCACTGTCTCCTTCAACCCTTTTATCATCTCATAATTTCCATTCTGTTTGTAACCCAGTGCAAGTATAACCGTGTCAAACTCAAGTTTTTCCTGTTTGCCCACCTTTTCCACAATAACATGATCAGCAGTAACATCAATGAGCCTTGTTTCCGGTGAAAGGATCACACCCTGTTTTTCAAGTAAATCAAAGAGATAATATGCATTCATGGGCGATGTGCCAAGACCGAGTTTCTCCTTTGGAAGGGTATCAATAACAGTAACCGTCTTTCCTTCCCTTGCATATTTTAGCGCGGTTTCACACCCTGTAAGCCCTGCTCCAGCTATAAGTATCTTGCTGCCGATATGATCCCTGCCCTTTTTAATACCCCCGGCATATAAAACCCTGGGCCTTTCATGAAAGGAGAGCTCCGGGATATATGGGACCGCACCAATAGCGATTACAAGCGCATCAGGATTTTCCTTTTTTATGATCTCCGGGGTTGCCTCTGTTTTAAGCCGCACATCTATATTCTTTAATTTCAGGGTCATCCTGACAGACCACTCAAGATATCGTAGCAGATCACCCTTAAAAGGCGCATCTGATGCCTCACACAAGAGCCCGCCCAGCCTGTCACCCTTTTCAAAAAGAACCACATCATGCCCGCGCTGTGCAAGGGTCCGTGCTGCCTCAAGCCCGGCAGGTCCGCCGCCTGCTACTATGACCCTCTTTTTTCTCATGGGGGCAGGCATATACTGGTAATCCGGTTCACGGCCAAGGATCGGGTTGACTGCGCACCTTGGGGGCTTCATTACAAAATGGCTCCTGCTTATGCAGGTATTGCAGCGGATACATGGGCGAATACTTTCCTCCTGCCCCCGCTCAAGCCTGTTGACTGTATCAGGGTCAGCAAGGAGCTGGCGGCCAATGGCAACAATATCTATCTTTCCCTCTGCTATTGCTTTATCCGCCTCTTCAAATGTAATGGCCCCTACAGCGCTTACCGGTATTTTTAACGCCTTTTTAAACCGTGCCGCAAAATCGATATTGATGTTATGATCCATGTATGTTGGTGGCAGGATATAGGGCGTAAGCTTATTAATAGCAAGATTACCCCTTGAGACATGGAGCAGGTCTATTTTGTTCTCTATTAGCTGTGCAAACTTGATAACCTCCTCAATCTCTGGCGAACCGGGAACCATGTCGATTGCGCTTATCCGGTATTCTATGGAAAGCCTGTTCCCTACCTCACTACGAATTGCATCAAGCAGCTCAACAGCAAACCGGCACCTGTTCTCAAATGACTGGGGGCCATACTGATCTGTCCGTTTATTGAACACCTTTGAAAAGAGGAGCGCCGGGAGCTGGCAGTGTGCTCCATGTATCAGCACCATATCACCGCCCGCCTTGAGTACAGTGCCTGCTGCCTTTGCATAGTCCTCAACAAAATCCTTGAGCTCCCTTTCTGTTAAGAGGTTACAGTCTATCTCCATAGGTATACCCACAGAGCTTTCCACCTCATGTGTGCCAAAGTATGATGCAATGGGCACCAACTCCACACATGCCTTTGCGCCATAGCGCTTTACCGCCTCACACCACTCAGAAAGAAAGACCACCATAAAGTCATCATTCATGCCTATAATATGATGAGCCGCAGGGGGGAGAACCCTGTTTATAAATCCGCTCCCGAGGGTAACAGTTGCAGCACCGCCCTTTCCGCATGGCTTTGAAAACTCAATGCTTTCCCTTGTTATGTGATTGTCATATGAGGCCAGAAAATTATAAATGGGGGCGCTTGTGATACGGTTTTTAAGTGTAAGATTCCCAACCTTAACAGGCTGAAACAGATGAGGATATTTTGTTATCATGGCTTTCTCCCTTCTTTTTAAAAGTTATACAATAAAGCACATTTTATTAGCATGTCAATTCAATATACCGGGCAGCAAGCTTCTTTCCTGTGTTATTCCATAAAGTTACAGGAGCATCAATAACTTAGGGAGAATAGTTTTATGACGTGACAAATATTGTATATCCTTATATATTTTATAAGCTTTGAGCTTTCAGCTTCGAGCCTTCAGCACAATAACATTTCAAGGAGCTTACCATGACCCCTGAACAAAATAAAAAAATAGTACAGGCGTTTTATGAAACAGTCTTTCAAAAACATGATCTTGACTCAACAGGCAAATATATGCATGAGGATTATATCCAGCACAACCCTGATACAGAGCAGGGCATGAAGGGGTTCATCGAGTTTCATAAAGGTTTCTTTAAGGCAGCACCGGATTTCTGTGCAACAATCAACAGAATGGTTGCAGAGGATGACCTTGTATTTGTGTATAACGCCATTACAGGCACACATACAGGTGAAGGGTTTCTCCACTACAAGCCAACCGGCAATAAAATTAATTTTGATGCAGTTGATATGTTCAGGCTAAGGGACGGAAAGCTTTGCGAACACTGGGATGTTGCAGATACCAGAAGGCTTTTTTTGCAGATTGGGGGGTTAAAGGAGATCAATAAAAAGTAATATTTTACTTTGCCATGGTTATGGAATACCATCAAGAGAATTTATTGCACCTTATACAGGAGTTTATACTATGATAAGAAAAACGATTATCTTTATAACATTGTTGATTACCTTCGCGCTGCCCACTCTGTCAGGGCCGCTTCAAACAAGACCTGAAATAAAAAATCCGTCGCTTCCCAGAACGGTCACCAACAAAGAAATTAAACCAATGATCAAGATTACTAATCCGGCAACAGGACAAACCCGATGGCATGCATGTGTGGAAAAGACTGCGGAGATCCACTGGGATTACATGGGTGACATTGGAGGAACAGTCAACATTCTGTTAAAAGGAAGCAGCGGTGGCAACATTACGATAAATGGCGTACCCGCAGGCGAAAACCTGCACGGCAGCTATGTATGGCATATCCCGAAAAATGTCAGTGATGGGGGTAAAGGTGAGGGCGGTATGTTTACTGTAAATGTCCAGGCCGGTAACAACAGTGTTACAGCAACAGGAGGCAGAATCGAGGTCCTTGATCCAAAGCAGGGTGCCTGCCCTGACAAATAATAAAAGATCTGTGTCATAAAGGCATGAGCTAACATGGTCAATTTAACGCCTGTGTATGTTTTGTATAAAAAAGGAGAAACATGATGATCAAAAAAATATGGATTACTCTTTCACTGTTATCAATCCTGACATTTTCAATTACTGGTACTGCAGTGGCCGACGACCAGTCAATCGAGATCAAGGCCCACCCCCCCATGTATTCCTACATTGCCGTGTGGAATATCCCTGAAAGCGAGTGGGAAAAGATAAATGATCAGGCCGAAGCAGCAAAAAAAATTCTTGATCAGGCCATTGATAACAACACCATTTTCTCCTACGGTTATGACAGAAATCCTCTACATGACACCTTCTGGCTCTCAATGTCCAAAGAGGGGCTTGAAACTGTGCGTGATCAGTTCGAAAAGATTGGCATAACCCGGGTTCCGGCCAAAGATGGGGCTCCCAATATGCCTGTCAGCATTCTTGTCAGCCGCTATTACAATTGTATAACCATCCGATGCGAGAATACATATGTCCATGTCGGTGTCTATAAAATCAAGCCGGATGCACCGGCTGATGCGGTGGATCAGTTAAGTAAAAACTTTTTTGGGCCTGCGCTTGAGAAGATGCTTACAGAAGGTGCCATCTTTGAATGGGAGACCGACACATATGACAATCCCAAGGATTCACTTGGCACATTCCTTATCGCATACCTGTCTGAAAAAGCGGAAGATCTGGAAAAGGCAAACAAGACTGTGCAGGAGCGCCTCAAGACACCCCTTCCGAATGCCCCGGCACTGGATTCTCTCATAGATATGAAGGCGATCACCGATGTAGTTGTCCGCTCATATGCAGTATATAAAAAGTAATGGAGAACTTGCGAACCAAATAAGGGTTTAGTGAAATCCAATAATACCATTTACCACAGAGAGCACGGAGAAGTTTAATATCACTCTCTGTGACCTCCGTGTAACTCCGTGGTGATAGATATGACAGAGAATAAAATCTCAGAAACTCCGGACCAGAAGGCTGTGCTCTTTTCCATATGCATTTCCCAGTTTTTAACGCCATTTATGATCTCAGCAGTGGGGATTGCCTTACCCGCCATAGGCCGTGAGTTTTCAGCCAGTGCCGTTCACCTTGGTTTGATAGAAATGCTGTTTGTCCTTGGGAGCAGCCTGTTTCT
>CAZCMD010000240.1:0-5579 GCA_964499695.1 uncultured Desulfatiglans sp. | reverse complement strand
CCAGTTGTAGTGTAATTGAAGATCCACTTGAGACATTGTTCCTGAAACGCGTCGACAATAAAGATAAAAAAGTCTTTATCAAGAATAGTGCAGAAAAGGATCAAATCATCGTTACTCTAGAAAACAAGGATCAAACTTTCTATCGTGAGGGTGGAGCAGAACCGTTTTTGCAATTATTTAAAGATTCAAACAATACAAATCAATAATATTTTAAGAAAAGGTAGTACATAGATGTCACCTACACAGTTGACAGAAATTTATCTATGATTTGAGATAGTGTTAATTGCGTGGGTTTGACAACAAAGGATTTCTAAAAGGAGAAAATCATGAGACTAACAATCCTTTCAATTTTAGCAGTTCTTGCAATCGGGTCATCAACACAATCCGACTCATATAATGGTATGGTATTAATCCCATCAGGTGAATTCATAATGGGCAAGGACATACAAAATGGTCTTGGATTTAGTCCTGCTCATAAAGTAAAAGTAGATTCTTTTTACATGGATAAATATGAGGTTACGAACAGGGAGTATTTAAAATTTTGCCAGGAAACAGGGTATAACCTGCCGGAATTCTGGAATACTGACATTTTTAAAAGCGGTGAAAAATATCTGGATTATCCTGTTGTCGGAATAAACTGGTATGATGCAAATAAATACGCAGAGTGGGCTGGTAAACGATTGCCGACAGAGGCAGAGTGGGAATATGCGGCTAGAGGTGGTTTGGTTGATAAAGATTTTCCAAATGGCGATAAATGGACAAAAGCAAAAGCTGTACAGGATAGTTCGGGTTGGAAAAACTTGATAGACCCGGTTGGGAAATATGAGCCTAATGGATATGGTTTATATGACATGGGTGGGAATGTTTGGGAATGGGTTGCTGACAGGTATTCTGAAACCTATTATAAAGAAAGTATCTACGACAATCCCAAAGGCCCTGATAAAGGTGCAAACAGGGTAATCAGAAGTGGAAGCTGGCATTCCGGGGAAATGTGTCATAAGGTATTTTACCGAAAGGGACTGATTAGTACATGGTGTGATTTTGCTGTTGGATTCCGATGCGTAAAAAATATAAACCATACAGAAAAAGAAACCAGGTAATGATTTGCGTTATTTTTAATCACGGGATTATTAATGATAGCGGCATTCGCTGTAATATATAAAACAGGCCCAGCTAAATTATCTAAAAATAAAACTGAATAATTGGGAAAAACAATTTGACAGATATAGACAACTGATAGCCCGATTTTAAAAAGGGAATAAAAATATGAATACTGTGAAAATAATTATTTTAGTAATTGTTATTATTTTAGCTCTCTACATCCTTCATAAATTCCTTATATGGTGTGAAAAGAAAAGATGGATTAATTATCGTAGGATCAGCCGCGATTCAATAGGTGATTCTATGATGGAAATACATGCGATGTTAAGCCCAAATGTAAAAAATGTTATTGAAATAAAACAGCAGAAAAAGCAGGAAGAGGATGATTCAGGAGATCCTCCGGACCCACTATCAGAAGACAAAATTTAGGATATATGGAACTCTATTGAAAAGGTAAGAATTAAGTAAAACCAATAAATTTATCGTGGATTTTGATATTCAATAGTCTGGTACCAAATTCAGAAACAGGCCCTTCTCTTCTGCTTAAAATGAATTCGACTTCATAATAGTCATGACTTTATGAAATTCTGATCATAATTACGTAACAGTTAAACCCTTGGGACTTTTAATATGAACATGAAGCCCTTAAAAAGAATCTGAAAGAGTTGGGCGTATTGAAAGAAAAACAGGAGCCAGAAAAGAAATAGCGTGATCCCAAAAGGCGTATAATAAACAGGATGTAATATTGTGGTTGGTGAAGTCTTTGAACATAAAGAAATGCAGGGAGAGGCAAGAAAATGCTCAGCGTCGACAATAAAAGTGAGAATGAATTACTTGCCGACGCCAGGTGTTTAAAACTGATTGGAATTAAAATCGGAAACCTAAACCGGCAGTTACTGAATACCCATCCATATCCCCTTTATAGGTAACAGGAACCGAGGCTACGGTTTTACTGATATCAACATCTTCAGTGATGCTGTATTTGCCTTCTATGTTGACGAACCAGCGATCATTGATACTTATATCAAGGCCGGTTAAAATATGCCCGCTGGCAATGAAGTCGGATTCAGTCTTGTCAATATCGCCCAGAATCGAGGAGTTAATTTCCGTAGAGAGGACTGCTGCGTATATACCAAAACCACCACCAATATACATTCTGACAGGTCCCCTGGGATATTCACCTTTCACAGTAAAGGTTATTCCGTGTCCGGTCATAATATTTTCCTGATCGTAGGTTCCGGCTGCGCTGGTGCTGCCGGAGTAATCATTTTCAATACCAAAGAAATCCAACCCGACTGCTAAACTGAGATAAGGCGTCAGATACCTACTGTATGAAAGAGAAAAACTGGCACCAGTATCGTAATTGTTGTCATCCAACTTACCGGTGGGCTGATAGGCTCCCAAGTTTACCTTGACATAATTTAATTTCTGATCCTTTTCTTCTGCGAAGGCCGGTATTGCAGATATACCAAGCATACACACCAATACTGCAAATTTTACAAAAATCATCTTTTTCATATAATGTCCTCCAAATTTTAATAATGTTAACTCTTTTGTTCAACTACAGGTGAAAATGCGAATTCATTTTCCTGCATTGGCTTGTTTATAATTTATTTTTATTCCGGAAGTCTGTGGTGTTTATGTTTAAATTTGTATCAAAATGTAGTAACCATTTTGTTTCCTTATGCTGACTTGGTTGATAGATAAATTTTGGGATGGCTTACAATTTGTTACAATTTTAAACATAAGAATAACAGTCTGCTGGCTGAACATTTGCTATGTTATGAAATTATTTTTGGTGAACTATATATAAAGTGTAGGAGTATATTATGACATCGTCGCCGAAATTGCTTCTGGTAGAGGATGATCAGAGGCTTGCAAGACTTATAGGCACATACCTTGGTAAGAACGGATTTCATGTGGACATAGAAGGTATGGGTAATATTGCCAAGAAAAGAATTCTAAATGAGCTGCCAGATATTGTCATCCTTGATCTTATGCTGCCCGGTATGGACGGTATTACCATTTGCAAGGAAGTAAGGCCACATTATTCCGGCCCGATTGTCATGCTCACAGCTATGGAGGATGATACAGACCAGGTTGTCGGTCTTGAAATCGGGGCTGATGATTATGTTAAAAAGCCGGTTGAGCCGCGTGTTCTGTTGGCTCGCCTGCGGGCAGTACTTCGACGTTTTGACACTGTGCAAAACAACAGGCATCTGACTCAAGATCAGAAAAAAGAAGAAAAGCTGGTTTTTGGTCAATTGGAGATTTGCAATAGATCCCAGAGAGTTATTCTGAATGATCAACAGGTTGATTTAACTACAAACGAGTTTGATTTACTATGGGCATTGGCCAGTCATTGCGGTCAGATTCTTGATCGTGAGACCCTGTACCGTAAAACAAAAGGGATCAGTTATGATGGACTTGATCGGTCTGTTGATATATCGATTTCAAGGTTGCGAAAAAAACTCGGCGACAGTGCTACAAGACCAAGAAAAATCAAGACGGTCTGGGGAAAGGGTTATCTGTTTATCGGTGATGTATGGGGAGAACCCACTGGAGGAAAGAAGGAATGAAGAAGGCATTTATCAATTTGTATATTTTCGTGATTGTCTCGCTGATTTCTCTTCAATTGGTTTTCAACCCGATTATCAGCAAGATAGTTGAAGAATATTATCGACCTTTAGAGACCGAATACAATAGGCAGATTTCCCGAGGCGTTTTTACCCTGATGGAAAGGGAGTTATCACGATATCCCGAAAGTGTATGGCCAAAACAGATCAAGGCCATGGGCCAGGATTTCGGGTATGCGATTAACATTGAAAAGATAGGCAACATAAAATTAAGCACCGAAAACATGTCTGAGTTACTGCAGGGGAAAATAGCGGTTGTAGATAATGGGGAATACCTCTTTCATCGGGTTGGAGAGAGCAATTATGTTATTATAAAAGGGCCGTTTTCAGTACTGGAACCTAATCAGGACAGGCTGATCTTCATAGTCATAACGATTATGCTTTTGATCCTTGCGTTACTTACGCTCATCTGGATACTGCCCGGCTGGAAAAGACTGAATGCTATCATCGTTGCTGCAAGTAAATTCGGTGAAGGTGACTTTTCTACAAGGGTAACGATATCCAGTCATTCCGGTTTTAAACCACTTGCCAATGCCTTTAATAACATGGCTGAACGGATTCAGCACCTCATCACATCACATAAGGAACTTTCCAATGGCGTTGCCCATGAATTTCGAACACCGCTGACAAGAATGCGATTCAGTTTGGAGATGCTGGCTGAGGATATGGATGCATCTGCGCGGGCAAACTATCTGCAGGAATTAAATACTGATGTAACGGAATTAGAGGAAATGGTCGAAGAGTTGCTTACTCTTGCGCGCCTTGAGCGAGAAAGGCCTCCATTAAAGATGATAAAAGATGAATTGGAGCTGTTCCTTCAGCAGGTGCTTTTCGATGTCAGACAGCCGGATAACAAGGTCAAATGTGAACTGTGTTTCAATGTTGCCAAGGGTTTTGTAATTCCGTCCTTTGATGCAAAATACCTGTCCCGGGCAATAGGTAATCTGATAAAAAATAGTTATACCTATGCTGTAAGTAAAGTGAATTTGATTGCAGAAACCCGTGGTGATGATCTGCTGCTGCATATAGATGATGATGGTCCCGGTATTCCTGTGGATTTCAGGGAAAAAATATTTGAACCGTTTATAAGGCTTGATACAAGTAGAAGCAGGAGTTCTGGTGGTTATGGTCTGGGGCTTGCCATAGTTGCCAGGATTATTGAGTGGCATCAGGGCACAATCACAGTCTCAGACAGCCCTGACGGTGGGGCGAGATTCACTATCCAGCTTCAGAGAGTAAAATAACGCCTGCCACATTCATAAAGAAAGAAATTTCATCAAGGTCGAATTTTTTACTTGTATCTCTTTCAGGATCTTGTAATGCTATTCATGAATGCCGGATAAAATAACTCCCACGGGAAAGCTTCCTTAATTTCCGGATCAACACAGTCTTTAATACCATCTTCATCTGTATCTGTATCAGGGTTTCCGCATCCGCATACACCTGGTTCAGTTTTATAAGGATCATCAAGGCATAGGTCTACCTGTGCCGGGTTCCATCCTGCTAATCTTGCCCATAACTACCATGCTGCATAGGCCTTACGGTTTGCATTTAATGGCTTGCTATGGGCTGAATCGCATTTATACCAGTCCACATTCAGTGTATGAGCCTTTTGCCATTCAGTAGCCCAGTTACCGCCATTATAATCACAACTATCTGTTACATTCCGGTCACCCAAATATTCTCCATCAGGGTTATAGCTCTCTATATCTTCAAAATCATACAGGATTTTACCATTGGCCTCACAAAAAGCCCTGATCTGCATATTACGCTGATGAAGCCTTCCAGTAAGCCCTGTTCCGTTTGTATGCCCTGTCATATAGACAAACTTTACATCAGGGT
>CAZCMD010000239.1:0-5590 GCA_964499695.1 uncultured Desulfatiglans sp. | reverse complement strand
AATTTGCAGCAATAATGTATTTTATTTTTTCAGCTATTATTATGATTCCTATAGGTTTAATCGCCATGCTTGCAGGCCCTGCCAAAGATAGCTTACCCGGTTTATTTGGTATATTTGGCGGGACATTTATGATCATTATGCCAATATTTTATGCAGTGCTTGGCTTTATCTTTGTTGCCATTGCCTGCCTGATATACAATCTTATTGCCAGGTTTGTAGGAGGCATAGAGATAGAGCTTGAAAATACGGACTTCTCATATCCAGCCAATGAATAGTTTAGATAGTTTTATAAGGTCTCAGCCTCAAGGATAATCCTTGCGTCAACCGCCACAGCCCCCTTTTCATAGGCAAAGAGCGGGTTGATATCCATCTCTTTAATCTCAGGGTTTTCCTGTGCCATAGCAGACACCTTAAGGAGCAGCTCTTCGAGGTATGAGATATCAATCGGCGGTTTGCCACGGTATCCCTTGAGTAACGTGTAAACCTTTGTCTCCCTTATCATCTCTGATACATCCTCTCTGCTTAAAGGCACAATCCTGAATGAGATATTCTTTAAGACCTCAACCAGTGTACCTCCCATGCCGAACATGACCATTGGCCCGAAGTGTGGGTCCTTTGTCATACCGATAACAAGCTCAAGGCCGGGACTTGCCATGTTTTGAACAGAGACACCCTCCAGTGTGGCATTTGGCACCTTTTCTCTGGAGACAGCCATAATATCGTTAAAGGCATTTTTTACTTCAGGAACGGTTTTCAGGTTGAGTTTTACAACACCAATATCACTCTTATGTGTTATTTCAGGCGATATAATCTTCATGACAACAGGATAACCGAAAGAATCAGCCGCTGTAACAGCCTCCTCCACTGTCCTGCATAATACCGGCTCTGTTGATTCTATCCCATACTGTTTTAATATCTTTTTACACTGGATTTCATCAAGTACAGAAGTGCCGGCATTTTTTATTGTATCCAGGAACAATGATCTGCCTTTGGATTCTTTGTAGTTAAGTACCGGTATATCTATCTTAATGTCTTGATCCTTTCTGAACCTGGCAAGATGGCCAAGTGCCATAAAGGCCCTCTGCTCACTCCTGAATACCGGGATACCATGTCTGAAATAAAAATCCCGCAATTCTCTTCTTTCCTGTTCCAGGTCTATATTTTCAGTACCTGTCAGGTCTTCCGGGAGTATTATGACCACAGGTTTATTATATTTTTTCTTTATATTTAGCGGTATCTCTTTCAGGGTCTTGATCTGGTCAGGTGACGGTGCATGGGCACCTGCAAAATAGAGAGCTGCCTTGATTCCAAAAAAGATCCTCCTTATGACTATAATATCAACACCGTCACTTTCAGCCAGTGCCTCCAGCACCTTTGTAAATTGCTCAAGCGGTGGGTGAGGGGTGCCAATATCAAGAGGATTTTTTGCAATTGTACCGGCAGATGGGAGCAGTTCATTGAGTTTTGCAGCACTCCCTGCTGAAAAAAGCGGTAAATGCATACCTGCCCTTTCGCATGCGTCAGCGCCCACAACAGTGCCTGCGCCACCTCCGCTTATAAATGCCACACCTGTTCCTGTGCCTGAAGGCAGACATGAGAACCCCACTGTAGTATCGATAAGCTCCTCGCGGGTCTCCACCTTTATCGCCCCTGTCTGTTTGAAAAATGTATTCCAGACTACCGTGCCTCCGGCGAGCGAGCCGGTATGAGATGAGGCAGCGGCAGCACCCATGCTAGTCAACCCCACCTTCCATATAATGATTGGTTTTTTGCCTCTAAAGGCCCTTGCGGTATTGAAGAACCTGCGGCCGTCCCTTACCCCCTCAAGATATGATGAAAAAATCTGCGTTTCATTATCCTTCATCAGGTATTCCAGGAGATCGGCCTCATTTGTATTGCATGCGTTCCCATAGCTTGCGACTTTTGAATATCTGATACCTTCACCAAAGGCCGGCGCGGTTATCCCCTCTGCCAGTTGCCCGCTCTGGGTAAGCAATGCAACTCTCCCTGCTTCTTTTGGAAAATGACCACCTGGGACAATGGTTACCCTGCCTGCAGGGCAATAGGTGCCAAAACAGTTGGGCCCCATAACCCTTATCCCCTGTCTTGCAATCTCAACAATCTCCTTTTCAAGCCTCTTGCCTTCATCATCAAATTCACTGAAACCTGCACTCAAAATGATAGCAGCCTTTACGCCCTTTTTAAGGCACTCTCTTAAAATATCAGGGGCATATTTTGCTGAAACGCATATACAGGCGAGTTCCGGTGTATCGGGGAGGTCCATAACACTTCGGTATATTTTGAGCCCAAGGGTTTCATCACCCTTGTGATTAACCGCATACAGAATCCCTTTAAACCCGATATCCATCATGGCCTGAAGATATCTGGTACCAAAGGTTGCGGCCACGTCGGAGGCCCCGACAATCGCAATAGATTTGGGCCTGAAAAAATAATTAATGCCTTCTGTATTTTTTGTCATATCAGACCACTAAAAAATAAAACCGAGCCGTAAACGGGCTCGGTTTTATTTTCATTTTAAAAAGCATGAAAAACTAACAGCTAGAATGATCCCTCTTTCCAGGCGACAAGTCTTACGAAGCCGCCGTCTGCCATTTCGCAGCGGAAGGGTAAGGCAGCAATAATCATACGCTTTCCTGTAATCTCATCTATATCTCCACCTGCGTTTTCTACTGTGATACACCCAGCCTGCATGAACTTACGATGGCATGGCTCATAATCCGGATATTCTTCATCAGGATTTTTGCCTGTTGCCTTGCAGTATGCAGTATAGAGCCAGGGCATCTGTTCCTTAAGAGGATAATGCCAGAGAGCAGAATCTGTTGCACCCCAGGTACCTGTTACTCCCTTTATCTTCTTCTCATGGATAAGGTAGTCAGCAACCTCAGGGCCCATGCCCGGATAATAGTTATAATACTTGTCATTATTTATTCTCCAGTAATGATGAAAACCGGTATTCATAACTACCCAGTCATTTTCCCTGATCTCAAGCTTGTCCTTCTTGCATGCCTTTTCCACATCCTCTGGCATAATGATCCTCCACAGATCAGGCTCAAAACCGGTCTTCCATCTTTTCTCAAACTCTTCGCTCATGTGACGCATATCAAGAATAACACCGGTGCCAACACAATATTCAAGGGGCAGTTCGTTCAATGAATAACCATTGCGTTTCCTGTCAACTTCTTCTTCATGGAGAACATGATTCGGTGCGTCCATATGTGTTCCGGCATGGAGTGTACCGGTATAGGTCATGGTACGTTTATGAAAACGGCCAAGGTACTGTCCGCGTGGGAAAAGCAGGTCCTGACGGGGGCCTGGGAAGGGCCAGAGAGGTGTATCAACACCCCAGGGCTGTGAAAGGTCATAAATCTTCGTCATCTTTTTTTTGTCAAGGTACATCCTTTTTTTGTTCAGCGGCATATATGCCATAATTAAATCCTCCTCTTCATAATGTAATTAGATTTTAATAGATCTATAATTTCCGGATAATAATCAATACGATTATTATCCCTGGTTAAAGATAAAACGTTTATATTACCCTATAGCGGTCAACCCGCCGTCAACATAGTGTATCAGACCCGTAATATTGTCCGCCTCTTTTGAAGCAAGGTATACGCAGGCGGCTGCTATGTCCTCAGGATCAAGAAATTTCTTGAACAGTGTCTTTGATTTGAGTATTTCAAGCCTTTCCGGGGCAACAGCCTTTCTGAAATTTTCAGTCATTACTACAGATGGGCCAACCGCGTTCACGTTGATTCCGTATGGTGCCCACTCTGCGGCCAGCATACGTGTTATCATATCCACTGCGCCTTTTGTGGCGCCATATGGCATGTTTCCGCCATCAGTACCTCTTATGCCGCGTACTGATGAAAAATTGATTATCTTGCCCTTTTTCTTTTCAATCATGATCTTACCGATGACTTTGCAGGGGATCATAACGCCCCTTACATTTACCTGGAACATCTTGTCCCAGTTATCCAAATTGATGTCAACAGCAGGCATCTTGATGTTGATCCCGTGTGCGTTTACCAGGATATCTATTGTGCCATACTTCTCAACTACAGTTTTTGCCACCTCAGCGACAGATTCTTCGCTGGCGACATTAACTGCAAGGCCCATGGCCCCTCCGCCTATTTTCGCAGCTACTTTCTTGGAACCCTCAAGGTTTACATCGGCTATTACTACCTTTGCCCCCTGTTCGGCAAATGCAACTGCGCATGCCTCGCCAAGCCCGCCTGCACCACCGTTTATTATTGCAACTTTTCCGTCTAGTCTGAACATAATATGCTCCTTTATATTGAATTTGGGTGAGACTATAGAAAATATCATTTTACAGGTCAAGGGAAAAAAGCCAAATTTTTCAAGGTGTAAAGAAAGAAGTGCCTATTTCTACTGAATAAAACAGCCATACAATGCCACCCCGGGCCGTCCCAATGGTGGCATTGTATGATCTCTGTGTATTGCAAGCTTAACCTGTAACAGCGAAGATTAAAACTAGGGGGTAATGATGAATACCAGCACCTCTGCCGGTTTACCGCCATTTATCTTCATCTCACGCTCTTCATTTGCCCCAATAAAGATGAGGTCTCCTTTGTTCAGGACATGGCTTTCATTCTTGCCGTTTACAGTTATTGAACCGTTTGCCACATAATAGATCTTTTCAGTGGGGGAGCCGGCCATCTCGGCTCCGCCGTTCGGCTGAAAATATGAGTAAAAAACCTTTACCCTCTTTGACTCTTCAACAAATTTCTGAAGCCCGAAAACACCAGAATGTTTTGCCGCCTCATATGGTGTCCCTGCTGCATCCTTAACTGTCTTCATTATCTTCTCCTTTATATAATTAATTATTTAGCCAGAAATATTTCGCCCATATTAATATCTGTATTGGTTTTGATATTAATAGTCTGGGATTTATAGCCTTTTGCATCTATTGTGATGGTGAAGCTCTTATCAGAGGGCAGATTCTTGAACTCAAAATCACCAAAGAAGTCTGTCTCTGTGGACTTGTTTACCTTGTCTCCCTTAAGGGTTACCTTTACACCCTTTGCACCCACCTCCTGTTTGTCCTTATAGATCACCTCACCGGCTATTAACCTGCCCGGAAGGTTCCTGTATACTACATTCGGTTTAAGGTTGTAAGCTGGGTTAAGCTCCTCTGTGGGGGCAGACTTAAGGTTCTTTGCGATCTCGCTCTTCGGGTTATCAAGGTCTCCAAACATCAGTGCACCAGTGGGACATGCCTCAACACACCTCGGCTCCTTGGCTCCCTTCTCTAATAAATGTACGCAGAAGGTACACTTCTGGGCAACATTCTGAGCCTCGTTCCATGATATTACCCTGTGAGGGCATGAGTTAACTACCTCCCTCTTTCCCTTCGCCTTTACCGGGTCTATTATCACTATGCCGTCAGGCCTTCTGTATACCTCACCCTCTGTCGCCATCTTTACACAGGTAGCATCCTTGCACTGGAAGCAGGGCCGGGCTACATAGTCCACCTTTATCTTCGGGCATTTACCAATCTCTTTCTCGGTCACCTTCATAAAGGACCTGGCTTCATTACTTATCCCTACAG
>CAZCMD010000238.1:0-5642 GCA_964499695.1 uncultured Desulfatiglans sp. | reverse complement strand
ATTGCAGCCAGGATACCGATGATTGCGATAACAATCATCAATTCTATAAGTGTAAAACCTTTTTCATCTCTTTTCATAAACATAATGTTCCTCCAAAATTTAAAAAGTTAGATCATGATCAATAAAAAACCCTAAAACAATCTATGGAGATCCCACCTCCTTTCTCATCTTCTCCACAATATCTATTGTTCATCTTTCATATTACACTGAACAATATACAAATATCGTGCCACATAAGAGGAATATTTAACAGATCACAGATCACCTCTGATTTCAATATGTTACAATTCGTGAATTAAAAAGACTATAATTTGAGTGTCAAAAAATATTATTACGGAAGGGAAATTGGGTGATTTTCACCCATAAAAAAGTGATTTTCACCCATCTAATAACTAAATTCCCAGTTTCTTAAACCGGTATTTCATTGAATCGAGTGTCAGCCCCAACAGGTCGGCAGCCTTTTGTTTTGAACCGTTTGATATCTCAAGAGCCTTTAACAGATAACTTTTTTCAACTTCAGCCATAACAGAATTGAGGTCAATGCCATCCAATGTTAAATCCGTCTGTCTTCTTTGCTTTGCTATATCCATATCGCGGTGAAAATCGGAGAGTGTCAAGCTTTCAGGGAGAATAATATTGGAGGTTTCAAGGGCAACACTTCTTTCTATGATATTTTCAAGTTCCCTGACATTCCCTGGAAATGAATAATTCTTAAGAAGGTCAATGGCATAGGCAGATATCTTTTTTATATCCTTTCCCAGTTCTTTTGAAAAATTTTCAAGAAAAAAGCGGCATAAAAGCTCCAGGTCACCCTCCCTTTTACGCAAGGGTGGCATCACAATCTGGATTACATTAAGCCTGAAAAAGAGGTCCTCACGAAACCTATTCTCAACCACCTCTTTTTCAAGGGTCTTGTTTGTGGCAGTAATAAAGCGCACATCCACCCTTTTTTCTTCTGTGCCACCCACAGATGTGAATGTCCTTTCCTGAATAACCCTCAACAGTTTCACCTGAATTGCAGGTGTCAATTCTCCGACTTCGTCAAGAAAAACTGTCCCCCCTTCCGCCACCTCAAACAGGCCAACCTTATCATTAACAGCACCTGTAAAGGCCCCCTTTTTATAGCCGAACAGTTCACTTTCTATCAGGCTCTCCGGTATACCGGAGCAGTTTATTACAACAAATGGTTTATCCTTACGCGGGCTCTGATTATGGATGGCCCGTGCTGCAAGCTCCTTTCCTGTACCGCTTTCACCTGTAATGAGTATGTTACTCTTGGTTCCTGCCACACGCTCAACAAGGTCATACACCTTTTTCATCTGGGGGCTTTCGCCGATAAGACAATCAAAATGAAAAACATACTGCGTACCGGTATGATCAACCGTTTTCTCTGAAGCGCCAGTCTTTCTTGATGCAAGGGTGTCTTTTACTATCTTTTTAAACTCTTTTACCTTGAATGGTTTGGGTATATAGTCATAGGCGCCCTCTTTCATGGCCTCAACCGCAGTGTCAGCAGTTGCAAAGGCGGAGATCATAACAACCATTGTGTCAGGGTTTTTTGCCTTGGCCTTTCTTAACACATCAAGGCCATTTAAACCCTTCATACGTATATCGGTTACAACAAGGTCAAAATGGCTGTTATCAATCGCAATGCACCCTGTTTCACCATTTTCAGCAAGGGTTACATTATACCCTTCTCCGGTCAAAAGGATCTCGAGGAACTCCCTCATGCTCCTGTCATCATCAACAACAAGGATATTTGGCGTCTCTTGACCAGACAATTTTGCCCTCTATCATCGTGAATATATTTCTACCTTTAAGAGGCGCCCCTATAAAAGGGGTGTTCCTGCTTTTAGACATAATATCTTCTTTTTGTAAGATATACTCCTCATCCATATCAAATACCGCGAGATCAGCCTTCGCACCCTCTTTTATTATGCCTCCCTGTACCCCAAGTATTGTTGCAGGTTGAAGCGATAGTTTCTTTATCATCTGAGGCAGGGTCAGCACCCCTTCCCTTACCAGATTCAGGCAAAGCGGAAGGGCTGTTTCAAGCCCTATTATACCGAATGCTGCCTGATCAAACTCCACCTCCTTTGCAAGCATATGATGTGGTGCATGGTCTGTTGCTATGACATCAATAATCCCGTCTTTAAGCCCCATTTTAATTGCCTGAACATCAGCGGGTGTTCGCAACGGAGGGTTCACCTTGGCGTTTGTATTATAACCTTCAACAGCAGAATGGTCGAGGGTGAAATAGTGAGGGGCTGTTTCAGCGGTAACAGCTATACCCTTTTCTTTTGCATGCCTTATTGCATGAACGCTTCCTTCTGTACTAACATGAGCTATATGAACAGGACAACCAGTGAATTCTGCCAGAGAGATATCCCTTTTTATCATGATCTCTTCACTGATAGACGGTATACCTTTAAGCCCTATCCTTGCAGAGATACTGCCTTCATGCATATGCCCCCCGTTTGAGAGGTCTGTATCTTCACAGTGGGATATGACAGTGAGTTTATGGTAATGTGCATACTCAAGTGCCCTTCGCATGATCTCACTGTTTTTAACCGGTGATCCGTCATCGGAAAGGCCTACTGCGCCGGCCTTTTTAAGTTCACCAAACTCCGTAAGGTTTAATCCGTTTCTTCCAACTGTAATTGAAGCAACCGGGTACACCCTTACAATACCATTCTTTTTGGCCTGGCTTAAAATAAACTCTGTTACCGTGCTGTTATCATTTGCGGGCTCTGTATTGGGCATACAGGCAATTCCGCTGAATCCCCCCACTGCTGCGGCAAGGCACCCGCTTTCTATTGTCTCCTTGTATTCTGCACCTGGTTCCCTGAGATGGACATGCATATCAATCAAGCCAGGTGTAATATACCTTCCGGATATATCAAAGCACTGAACATCTTCTTTTTTAGGTGTCAGAGCCCCTCTATCGAAAACGCCTTTAATATACCCGCCATCTATAAGAATATCTTTCTGTTCAATGATGAGTTTTTCTGTATTGATCAATTCACCATTAATTAGCAATTTCTTCACTTCGCGCCCCTCCAAGCAACAGGTAAAGCAAGGCCATTCTTACGGCAACACCGTTAGCCACCTGATCAAGAATAACCGAACAGGGGCTGTCACCCACCTGTGGTGCGAGTTCAACGCCCCAGTTGACAGGGCCGGGGTGCATTAGTATGGCACCCTCTTTGGCCTTGCACAGTGTTTTATCATTAATCCCAAAATAGTTTGAATATTCTTTAATGCTCGGGAACAGTGTCTTGCTCTGCCTCTCAAGTTGAATCCTTAAGGCCATTATCACATCTTTATTTAAAACAGCCTCAGAAGGGTTATTTACAACCTCTACACCCAATTCGCCGACATCATGAGGGATCATTGTCGGGGGCCCGGATATTGTTACCTCTGCCCCCATCTTTTTTAGCCCTATAATATTTGACCTTGCCACACGGCTGTGTGATATATCGCCTATTATTACAACCTTGAGCCCATTGATCCTCCCCTTTTTTTCCTTTATAGTATAGAGATCAAGCAGGGCCTGCGATGGATGCTCATTGGAGCCATCGCCTGCATTAATAATAGATGCAGCTATTTTATCAGCCAGGAGATGTGGCGCCCCGCTTGAGGAATGTCTTAATACAATAATATCAGGGTTCATCGCCTGAAGATTTTTTGCAGTATCGATAAGTGTCTCACCCTTTACCATACTGCTGCCGGAAGATGACAGGCTGAATGTATCGGCGCTCAGACGTTTTGCCGCAATTTCAAAGGAGGTTTTTGTTCGTGTGCTTGGTTCATGGAAAAAAAGAACAACGGTTTTGCCCCTGAGGGTGGGAACCTTTTTAATATCCCTGCTGGAGATTTCTTTCAATGATTCCGCTGTATGAAGAATAAGATTTATATCATTTACCGATAACTGACTCATGCTTAACAGATTTTTATGATTGAATACGCTCATATAGCCCCGTTAAAAAAAACCTCCTTACCGTGTAACCAGTAAGGAGGTTTTTCCCAATTTTGGACAAGAAAATTTGTCATTTTTTTCATATATTTAGTGTTCGAAAATTTTCGGTATCGTAGCAAATCACAGTTAATTGGTCAAGCACTCAAACTCTAAATATTAATTCTTATTCTTTTCTATCTTCTAATTACCCTTTATATCTTGTTAGAAATTAATTATTTCTATTTCGGATTTTCTTCAGAAGGCAGATTCTTTTTTGCCGCCTTTTTGGCCATTTCATCAGCTGTGAGCAGTTGCACAATAGAGACAGCCGCAGCATCACCGTGCCTGAAACCATTTTTTATTACCCTTAGATACCCGCCCTGCCTGTTAAGATACCCATTCTTTATGTCGTCAAAAAGTTTATGGGTGATAGTTTTTTCACTCATATAGGACAATGCAAGCCTTCTTGAGTGTAAATCACCCTTTTTAGCCAACGTAATAAGTTTCTCAGCAATCGGCTTCAGTTCCTTTGCCTTAGCATCCGTTGTTTCAATCTTTCCATACTTAAAAAGAGATGTAACCATATTACGGTACATTGCCTTTCTATGGCTTGAGTTACGTCCAAGTATTCTTCCTCTTTTTTGATGCCTCATTTTATTTTATTCCTTTTCTATTTCTTCTTCATCTGTAATCTGAGGGGCTGCTGATGGAAATTTATCAAGCTTCATGCCTAATGATAAACCCATTTCTGAAAGTATGGCCTTTATCTCGTTTAGGGATTTTCTTCCAAAGTTTTTGGTTTTGAGCATCTCAGCCTCAGTCTTCTGTACCAGCTCCCCAATCATTGTTATTTCAGCATTTTTCAAACAATTTGCTGACCTGACAGACAATTCAAGCTCTGAAACAGGCCTGAATAGATTTTCATTGAGCTTATCGCTCTCTTCTTCTGTCTCTACCTCATCCGGTTCTGCCTCTTCTTCAAAATTAATAAATGGTGTCATCTGCTCTTTTAGAATCTTTGCAGAATAGGATAATGCGTCTTCAGGCAGTACACTCCCATCAGTAAAAATTTCTATTGTCAGCCTGTCATAATCTGTCTTCTGACCAACCCTGGCATTTGACACTATATAGTTTACTTTTTTTATGGGAGTAAAACTTGCGTCAATAAGGATATTGCCGATTTCATTGTTTGCTCCTGTGTCTCTCTCAACAGGTACATATCCCTTTCCCATTTTGACAACCATTTCCATATTGAGTTTTCCTTTTTTACTCAATGTGGCTATCTGTTTATCCGGGTTCAGGATTTCAACCGATTCATTAGCATTGATATCACCGGCAGTAACAACCCCTTCACCTTCTACAGAGAGAGTAAGGACAGCCTCTTCGACATCTATCAGCCTTAAGTTAATCTCCTTGAGGTTCAGGATGATTTCAGTGACATCTTCAATAACCCCGGGGATAGAAGAAAACTCATGAACAACATTATCAAATTTAACAGAAACTATCGCCGCACCCTGCAATGAGGAGAGCAAAATACGCCTCAGAGAGTTACCGATAGTTATACCAAAACCTCTTTCGAGTGGTTCACATACAAATTTACCGTAAAAAGCAGATCTTGTTTCAGATTCTATTTCAATGCTTTTCGGTTTTATCAATTCCCGCCAGTTTCTTGCTTTAAGATCTC
>CAZCMD010000237.1:0-5645 GCA_964499695.1 uncultured Desulfatiglans sp. | reverse complement strand
ATAAATTCCGGGATCACAGAGATAACCCGGGTCGACCAGGAGATCCTCGACAGACAGAGGGCCAGAAAAGAGAACTTCGAGCACTGGGGGGCTACACCGCATGAGGCCAGGAAGGCGGCGGTCGAAAAGGTCAAGGGGCTTGTCGACAAGAGGATGACCATAGAAGAGGCGGTCGCAAAATATTTGAAGGATGGCATTAACATCGGCATAGGCGGCTTTGTCAACACCCGCGTTCCAACGGCCATCATCTGGAATATCGTAAAAAAGGGGGCGAGGGATCTTACACTCTCCTTCCAGTCCAACTCAATCTGCTGTGAATGGCTGGCAGGGGCAATGATTGTGAACCCTGACCACCTGTCTATCAGGAGGGCTGAGCTCTCCTGGTGGGGATATGAAATCATAGGGATAGCCCCTCTCCTCAGATACCTGACCGCTAACGGGATGATAGAACTGGATGACTACACCAACTATGGCATGTCGGCAAGGTTCAGGGCCGGGGCAATGGGTGTGCCGTTCCTTCCTGTGAGAGATCACGGGGGTTCCGATATGGAGCTTGTCAACCGCGGTGTTATGATAAAGTGCCCCTTCAGCGGGGACAACACCTATGTGGTGCCCGCTTGCCACCCCCATCTCGGCATTGTACACGTGAACGCGGCGGATATGTACGGCAATGCCCGCATATTCGGGGCATTATGCACATGCCCGGAGATAGCCATGGCCTCTGTTCACACCATCCTCAGCACCGAGGAGATCATCGATAACATGGCCATTAGAAAATATCCCAACCTGACAGAGATTCCATACCCTGTGGTGGATGCCGTATGCGAACAGCCTTTTGGGGCGTACCCCGGCGCAGTTTACGGCTCATACTGGTTCGACATGGAGCACTTCCTCATGTTTCGTGGCATCTGCGATGAATTCCGTAAGACAGGCAACAGGGACGGGCTCAGGAGGTACTATGATGATTACTTCTTCAGTTGCGACACCTGGGACGATTTCATCGCCAAGATCGTCCCGCACAAGAAACTTATCCGCCTTATGAAGATGGACGGCGGACAGCCTAAAATAGTCTGACAGGATATTACCTCCGGAGGTTATGAATATGACAACAACAGTTGATGTTAATCCATATGAGATGATTGCCTACACGGGATCGCGTGTGCTTGAAGACCAGACGATTGTCTTTGTCGGTACGGGCCTGCCGATAATCGCATCCATGCACGCCCAGTTGACACACGCACCCAACATTAACCTGATCTTCGAGGCAGGTTCACTTGCCGCCATACTTGATCAGGGCATGCCCATGTCCGTTGGAGACACAAGGGTATTTCGCAACGCGGTTTACGCAAAAGGGCTGTGCGCTGTATTCGATCTGACCCAGAGGGGATACGCGGACTACGCCTTTATCGGAGGTGCACAGATCGACATGTACGGCAACCTGTGCTCCACTTACGAGGGCGGCACCTATGACAAGCCCAGGGTCAGGTTTCCAGGGAGCGGCGGCGCGGGCGCTATGGCAGCCAACTGCGAGAAGACCATTGCCATCATGGTACTGGAAAAGAGAAGGTTTGTAAAAAAGGTGGATTTTATAACCAGCATCGGTTTCGGTGACGGCTCCCCGGATTACCGCAGGAATGCCGGTGTCATGGGAGCAGGGCCCTACAGGGTGATCACAAACCAGGCACTGTTCGGCTATGACCGCGACACGAGGCGCATGATGCTCCTCGAATACCTGCCAGGGAAAAGCCCTGAGGCCATACAGGAACTGGTGGACTTTGAGTTGCTGATCTCACCGGATGTGAAGGAGATGGAGCTTCCTACCGAGCATGACCTGATGCTGCTCAGGACCAGGTGCGACCCGGAGGGTTTTTTCCTTAAAAGAAAGATCGTGGAGGGTTAGCAGAATCGGGTTTGAGTCGATGCGGCTGTTTGACCTTGGAGGTTTTTTCAGGAAGCATTCACTGAGGATGTAACTGTTTATCGTATGGTTATTGCCAGCCGGATTTTTTAAGGTGCGGTTAGGGTATATCATTGAATACCAAGATCCACTTTGCTGGCAGGCCCTCTTGTCATGGAATAGTTTTAAGCGGAGGCAGTATCTCTTTTATCCAGCTCTTCCCTTACAGCCATACCAAGTTTTTCCATCGTGACGGGCTTTTTGATAAACGCCCCTGCCCCGAGCCTCTGGGCCTCTTTTACGTCATCTGTTTCAGCAAACCCGCTTGCAATAATGGCCTTCTGGCCGGGGTATATTTTAATGATCTCCTTATAGGTCTCTTTCCCGCTCATCCCGGGTTCCATTATCATATCAAGTAGGATCAGGTCTGCCCTGTTTTTTGTAAGATATTCAATTGCTTCCTCGCCGCTTGATACGGCAACAGGCTTATAACCCAGGTAACCAAGCATACTTTTAAATATCTCACGCTGGGTATCTACATCATCAACAATAAGGATATGTTCGCCGTGCCCCTGATACCCATTCCGGGATTTTTTTGCGCTGTCAACAAGTTCCTTTTCATGCGAGATGGGGAAGTATAGCTCAAACTTTGTGCCTCTACCGCTTGTTATAACGTCTATATAACCGTTATGTTCCTGTACCGCATTCCAGACTATGGTAAGCCCAAGCCCTGTACCACTGCGCCCCATATATTTCTTTGAGTAAAAGGGTTCAAAAATCCTTTCCAGGTCCTTTTGCGCTATACCCTTACCGGTATCTGCCACAGACAGGACAGCGTATTCACCGGGTTTTACCTCCTCATACCCCTTAATATGCCGATCCAGATATTTATTTTCTGTTTTAATTACTATATTCCCGAAACCATCCAATGCCTCTACGGCATTTGTTACCAGGTTCATGAGGCTTTTACCTATATGAACCGGCGCACCTTTAATATTTAGCTCTGCCTCCTCAAGCTCTGTTCTTATTGTTACCCCCGGATTGTACTCCATTAACCGTTTGTGTTCTGCTGAATCCAGATATCTGCGTACTACCCTGTTAATGTTGATGATATCCTTTTCAATCGCAACTCCCCTCGCAACAGTCAGGAGGTCCTGTACAATGGCTACTGCGCGCTTACCTGATTCATGCATTGTTTCAATGGGCCTTCTGAGCCTGCTATCTTCAGGGAGATCCATCAGGATCATCTCAGGGTAGCTTACAATGCCTGACAGGACATTATTAAGGTCATGGGCAACACCTCCGGCCATAAGCCCTAATGATTCCATCTTTTTTGCCCTGGCAATCTGATCTTCAGTTATTTTCTTTGCCTCCTCTGCATTTTTTCGGTCAGTAATATCAAGCACCAGAGACAGCACCAGGTTTTCACCCCCCCCAAATTATGCCCACAAGGTGTATCTCCGCAGGATAGAAGGAGCCATCTTTTCTGATATTTGTACTCTCAAAGATATAAAAACCCTTTTCATTTACCTGCTTGATGAATAATTTCATCTGGCTTTCTGAAAACTCCACACGGTCTATGTCCTTTACACTCATTTTAAGGATTTCCTCCCGTGTGTAACCTGTCAGGCGGCACCCCACATCATTCACCATCCGGTAATTACCTTTTCTATCATGTACAAAAACCCCCACGGGCAGATTTTCAAGGACTGCTCTCAACTGCTCTTCACTTTCAAGAAGTGCCTTTTCTGCCTTTTTTCTCTCCTCTATATCTTCGACAAGTTGCCTGTTTGTATCTTCGAGTTTTTTTGACCGCTCACCCAGGAGATCGAGAAGTTGTTTGAACTCGCGTCCAAGCACCCCTATCTCATCCTGACGTGATACAAGCTCAAGGGTCCTGCGATTGTCCTTCCTGGCTGAGATTACATTATCCTTGAGCCTTAAAACCGGCTTTACAACCAGCCAGTGAATTAAAATAATCATCACAACAAGGGCAGAGATCATTGTCACTAAAAAGGATAAAGTCGCATAACGGATTGTGGCATAGCCGGTTTTTACAATTTTTCTCCGGAATTCTGATTTAAATATAATGGCGTTTTTGCCTGTAATATCGGGGAGCGCAGAGTAGATATTAAGCAGATCCAGCTCAGGTTCAATATCAATCAGGTACATGAATTTTTTGGTTTTAATGGCCTGGCTCAAAATTGACTCATAAATTTTACCCTGATTGTTATACCTCTTTAAATCCATCCTTATCTGCTCGGAGAGCCTCTCTATAAAGGTATTGTCTACGTGTTTACCCATAATAATGGTCCCCTGAGCCGGCCCGTTGTTTTCACTTGTCAGAACAGGCCTTGAACTTATAATAAACACCCCTGCCGGGGTAAAATAGAGGCCTGAGACACCCTTTTCCTGAAGCGGGGTATTTTCAGTTTCAAAGGCCCTGAATGGGTGATCCATGCTTACGGTTTTACCAATAAATTCCCTGAGTTTGTTTGTCGTTTCAGGTGATATACCCTCTATTCCTCCCCATATTACCTGCCCATCTTTTGAGACAAAGTATAAAAGGTTGAGCTGATTGTTTTCAAAGGTCGAGGGGGTAAGGTTTGCATTGATATATTGCTCTGAAGGTGACTGGACAAATTCATAGGTGTCATCCCATGCAGACCAGTCATTCAGCAACGAATCAAGGAATTTTATCTCCCTGTTTAATGCCTCTCCTATCCTGACGGCATTATCTGTTGCATTTTCCTGTTCAAGGGTCAGAAATCCCGGATAGATTATGTACTGGCGGATAGAAAAATCAACAATGCCCAGAATGATAAAAATTCCTGTTATAGCTATTGCTACCTTTATTTTTAATGACATTTAAACTCTCTTAGCGTTATATTTGGCACCGTTTACATCCCGCGGTAGAAACTTGGGTAATAAAGACTCATTGAGATATAAACCGCTGACAGATATTATATTTTACCAAATATATATCGGCAGTTTTTTAGATATAAATAAAAGGAATAAAAAATTAAATGAAAGCTGACCTCCATTTACATACATGCGCATCCGACGGCACCTGGAGGCCGGAGCAACTGATACAAAACATCATCAGCGCAGGGATAGGATTATTTGCTGTCACGGATCATGATTCAGTAGAAAATATCCCTGTGGCTTCCGACCTTGCTGAGAAAAACAGGCTGCATTATATAAGGGGTGTAGAGATAAGTACAACAGAAAATGGGAGAATTTTTCATATCCTTGGATACAATATAGACCCTGAAAACAGCGCCCTTAATGAAATACTGATGCATAATCGTAACAATCTGGAAAAGAGGAATAAAAAAAGCATAGAGAAACTCAGGGAGATGGGGCATCCTGTTCTACTGGATGAGTATTTATCCTACGAAAATAACCCGGAACGGGGCGGCTGGAAGGCCCTGAACTATGCCATAGATAAAGGTGTCTGCCATACATACCGTGACTTTTTTCAGCTTTTTGGCGATAGAAAGGCAGGTATGAACATAGATGGTTGTGCAACACCTGGTGCAGCCATAGCAGCCATTAAAGAGGCAGGGGGCATACCTGTGCTTGCCCACCCCGGTTCAGCCATATACGGGGATAATCCGCCAGAGGCCATTAAGATGGCAGTAGAGATGGGCGTTGAAGGCGTTGAATGTTTTCACCCGGAGAACAACCCGGAGACCACAGAATACAGCCAGGCGTTTTGCAGGAGAAAAGGGCTTTATATTACAGG
>CAZCMD010000236.1:0-5652 GCA_964499695.1 uncultured Desulfatiglans sp. | reverse complement strand
CTGGCGGCGTGCATTATCATCGCTCTGTATGTCAGGGATCAATATTCCTATGATAAACAATGGAAAGATTCGGACAGGATATATCGGGTGAATTATTCGGTGCAATTGCCGGGTAAGGAGCAAATAAAGTATCCTAGTGTCCCTTTAGAGACCTCGCCAATGCTTGAGGAATATTTCAAGGATAAAATCGATCAAAGCGCACGTACCTACGCGTTCCCCATGACGGTCATCGATACTGGAACCAACAGATTTAGAGACATAAAGGTGAGTGTCGATCCCAATTTCATTAAGATGTTCCAGTTTAAAGTTATCGCAGGGAGTCTCGAAGATACATTCACAAACATTACCAATGTCGCATTAAGCGAGAAAATTGCCAGGCGTTATTTCGGAAACCAGGACCCCATTGGAAACGTGATAACCATAGGCACCGGGAATTTCAAACTCGAAAGCAAGGTAACCGCAGTATACCGCATTCCAGACAATACGGTTTTAGGTGACATACACTTGATGGCCCGGTTGGACGATACGATACTCCCTACATACTTAAAAAGCTGGTACAGGCCTTTTTTTGGTACATATTTTAAACTGAAAAAAGGCATTGATATTGAAACCCTGAAACGACTCACCCCTGCATTGATCGACCGGAATATCGATATTTCCGATATCATGTCCGATCCCACTAAAAAAGCCAGTGATTTAATTTCACTGGAATTTCAAAAACTGGTATCAGCGCATTTTGATTCACCCTGGGACGTCGGTAAAGCGGGTGGAAACAAAGTGGTGGTTATGTCTTTCACTGGAATATCTCTGCTCATCCTCTTGATTGGTTGTATCAACTTCACGATTCTAACCACCGCAAAAGCCACGCAACGGGCCAGGGAAGTTGCCATGAGAAAGGTCGCGGGCGCGAAGAGAAGACAACTTATTATACAGTTTATCGGCGAATCTACATTTATTGTATTTCTGGCCATGATAGTTTCACTGGGTGTGGTTGAAATAATGCTCCCTGTATTCGAATCCATAGTGGGCATATCCTTTTCATTGAATTACACTTCGCCGTATACTTTTCTGCCTTTATTGGCCCTGCTCCTTATCGTGGGCATAAGCGGCGGCCTGTATCCCGCATGTGTTCTTTCCGGCTTCAGACCCGGAGACACCCTCAAGGCGAATCAGTCGAAGGAAACCTGGGGTTCCATTTCTCTCAGGCAGGTGCTTGTAATATTCCAGTTCAGTGTCTCTATCATTCTTATCATTTCCACCGGTGTGATTTATTCGCAGATGGAATACAGTATTAACCGCGACCCTGGCTACCATAAGGATAATTTACTGGTTATCAACGAGCTGGTTAATAATGAAAAGATTACAGGTAAAATCGATGTTCTCAAACAGAAGCTGTTAAATCTAACCGACATCTCAGATGTCGGCGTGTCGAGAAATCAACCAAGCCAGCAAATGGAGGCTAACTATGCTTCTTTTACGCTTCCCGGACATCCGGAGACTACTTTTTTAGAGCCTCAACACGACATTGATTATGATTATTTCAAAACATACCGGATACCAATTATCGCGGGCAGGGATTTTTCTATGGATCGTGATCTCCCAGAACCGCAATCTAGTATGATGACAACGAATACCGGTGAAGTTCTCGAAAGAAACGCTGTAATCAATGAAAGCGCAGTAAAAAAATTCGGTTTTACCAGCCCTGAGGATGCCGTTGGAAAAGTCCTCTCAAGATCTGTGCCTGGCAGCAAAATCAACTACACGATTATCGGCGTGGTTGCCGATACTCACCTTTTCAGTATAAAGGCCCCGCCGAAGTCGGGAGTATATCTGATTAATCATAACCCGTTTGTAACTAATGTAATGACTGTTCGTTTTAAAGGATCTCCCCAAAAAATATTAACACAGGTCAAATCCGTCTGGAAAAAGGTGACAGATGATGAGGAGATATCCACGGTTTTCGTGGATCAACTGGTCGCCAGAGAATTTGAACAGGAAAAGATGGAAGAAAGAATCATTGTCAGTTTTTCTATACTCGCGATTCTTATTGCCTGCATGGGGCTGTTCGGATCAGCCTCTTTTACAGTTGAGCGTCGTACAAAGGAGATAGGGCTCAGGAAGGTTATGGGTGCCAAGGTAAAAAACATAGTAAGTTTATTGCTATGGCAGTTTTCCAAACCTGTGCTGATAGCAAACATTATTGCCTGGCCTGTTGCCATATTCACCATGCAAAGCTGGCTGGAACGATTTACATACAGGTTTAATCCATTGCTCATGATTCCTATTTGTCTGATTTCGGGGCTTATTGCGCTTGTGATTGCATGGTTTACTGTTGCAGGAAATACAACATGGGTGGCAAAGAGTAAGCCGATTAAGGCACTACGATATGAATGATTCAATCTAAGTATATATATCAGAAAGATGGAGAAATAATATGAATTCAAAAGCAATAGGAGGTGTTTCAGTGCAAAGGATTATTAGATTATCGGTGATCATTTTAGGGGTCACCATGCTGTCAGGCTGCGTGTATTACAATGCAAATTGGGGACCTTTGGATCTAATCGTAGCAGAACCCAAATTGAAGTTTAATGTTGAATCTGATTATAATGTTTCTTTGAAGGTCCTTCCCGGTGAACTGGTTATTAAAGGTACTGATAATGATTACGTTGAAGCATCAATGGAAGTCAAATGTCCCGATAATTCAGGGTCATGTGCTGATCACTTCGCTGGCCTTGATTTTGTAAAAAAAGTGGAGGGGAGTAACTTAACTATTAGTACGAACAAAAAAGCTTTATTACGAGGAAACATTACTGTGAAAACCACGCTTGCTATCCCCCGGCTTAAGCATCTTAAAGTCATTATGAAGGCAGGGAGCATCAATGTTTTCGGGATTAATGTGACTCAGCTTGACGTGGATATGTATGCTGGAGAAGTGAATATAGTACTTCCTGAAAACATTGTTGCTGAAGTCGATTTGGATGCGGGTGTAGGAGATGTTTTCATACAAAGGGAGAATAGATACGAAGCAGGCCGAAGGTCTTTCCTGGGGGCTGAAGTGAAAAAGTCTATTTCTAACGAAGGTGCGACAGTCAATGCTGATGTTCAGTTTGGTAATATCAGATTGAATCTAACACAGTAAACAATTTCAAATAGCCGTACTTGTTATGCTTAAGGGAATTGAGTGTTGTACATACAGGTAAAAATTATTGGTTCTTATTGCAAATAATGGACTAAAAAAAGGAAAAAAACGTAAAAAAAAATCATGATCAAAAAATCAATTATTTTAATATTCCTGATCTCACTGTTAATTATGTTTGGTTGCAGTAAGCCTGTAATAAACGAATTGGCATTTAATAAAGATGGCAATTTATTTACATCTAAATATCACGGTAATGAAAAAGCAGAGTTTGATAATATTGATTTTAGAAAACAGCATGAGAAAGGATCACGTAAATACAGGTTGTTAAGCGATCCTGATGGAGATATTGACAGGACAAAAGCTTATAATCCTGCCGAATACACAGTCATACCTGATTTTTCGAGAATTAATAATCCGGATCATGATATTCAGATAACATGGATCAACCATTCATCTTTTCTTATTCAACTGGGAGGAAAATATCAGATACTGACCGACCCTGTTCTTGCGCCTGTCGATGGCTTTGTTGGATCGTTCATTGGTCTTTTTGATGCCTTCAAATTACAGACACAACCACCTGTTAAAATTAAAGACCTGCCCTTTAATAACATGGAAATGGATAATCTTGTTACTATTTCCCACGATCATTATGATCACCTGAACTGGAACACCATAAAACAATTACCATCAGATATTAATTATTTTGTACCCAAAAATATCAATGAAGACTTTCCTTCACGTTATTCAAAAGTAACTGGGATGAACTGGTATGGTAAAAAGATGGTAGAAGACTTAACTGTAAATTTCCTTCCTGCTAACCACCGCTCGGGACGAGGTATGATAATAGTCAAGCCTGATTTATGGGGCGGATGGTTATTTGAATATAAAAATAAAAAAATCTATTTTGCAGGCGATACAGGCTACAGTGATCTCTATAAAGAAATACGTAAACGTTATGGCAAAATAGATATCTGTCTTATGCCTATTTCAGCCTGGTTTCAGCGTAACTGGCACTTTGCTCCGGAAGATGCGATCTGCGCGGCACAGGACCTTGGATGCAAGGCGTTCATCCCCTGGGGCTGGGGGACGTGGATTATGAGTTATGAACATATCCTTGATCCTCCACGTCGACTTCAATATGCATGGGATCAGATGAAACCGGAAGGTATGGAATTGCATATCCTTAAAATGGGTGAAATGTTTTCGATTGATTTTAACAACAGTCAGGATAGTCCGGAAAAAGGCTCAAAATGACTTTTAATGATATATGGCAGCAAGAACTATTGCACGAGGAATGAAATATAAAATGATTTAATCAATCATGTATGAATAAAAAAAAAGGCGCATCCGCCGTCGCCAAAGGTTATGGCGGGACAAGAGGCGCAGGGCTTAAGGTGCAAGGTTTTAAAAGCTTTAAATATTAAACTTTGAATCTTGAATTTTAAATCATGAATTTTAAATCTTGAATCTTGAATCGATCCGATAGGAGCGACTATGCTAAAAAACTATTTCATAACAGCTATAAACAACCTGATTAAAAACAAACTATACAGCGCAATCAATATCTCAGGCTTGGCAATCGGACTGGCGGCGTGCATTATCATCGGTCTGTATGTCAGGGATCAAACTTCCTATGACAAACAATGGAAAGATTCTGACAGGATATATCGTGTGAATTGTTCGTTTGAATTTCCGGGAAGGGAGCGTATGAAGTGGTCTGCTGTCCCTTATCCTACGATGCCTTCACTGAAAGAATATTTCAAAGACAATTTTGAACAGATCGCCCGGGTCTTCGATGTAAATAACGAGTATACCAAGTATACCATTCAGATAGGTACTAACAGGTTTCAATACAGATGTACACAAGTAGATCATTCCTTTATTGATATTTTTCAATTAGAGGTCATCGCCGGAAGCCTGAAAGATACACTCACGAGCATGACCAATGTTGCATTAAGCGAGGAAACAGCAAGACGCCATTTTGGGACACAGGACCCCATCGGAAAGGTGATAACCATAATAAGCACCGGGGGTATGAACGTCGATTGCAAGGTAACCGCCGTATACCGCATTCCGGGAAATACGGTTCTTGGTGATGTACCAGTAATATCTCTTCTTCCTCCAGAAAACTATCTCCCTCCGTGGCAATTAGGCTGGGGTGTTCCTTGGTTCAGCACATATATGAAACTGAAAAAGGGCGTCGATATTGAAAATCTGAAGCCTCTACTCCCCGCGATGATCGATTGGGCTACTCCCAGTGATGATCCCACTAAAAAAGCCAGTGATCAATTTTCACTGGATATTCAGAGACTGGATACCGCACATCTTGATTCCCCCTGGGATGAAAGCAGTGGGAACAAGACAGTGGTCATGTCTTTTGCCGCTATATCCCTTCTTGTTCTTTTAATAGGTTGCATAAAATTCACAATTCTTACCACCGCAAAGGCCTCACAACGGGCAAGAGAAGTTGCTATGAGAAAGGTTGTGGGCGCAAAGAGAAAACAGTTGATTGT
>CAZCMD010000235.1:0-5834 GCA_964499695.1 uncultured Desulfatiglans sp. | reverse complement strand
CCTTTTTCATTTTTAACACTGCTTTTCTGATTTTGCCAATTATTATAAAGGAATGGGATCAAAAATAAGGGGATATTTTTTTGACCCTTCTATTAGCTTTTATATATAGTCCATTTTTTTATCTGAGGTGTGTTGAGAAATGAAAAAATTCCTTCTGCTTCTTATCCCTGTCGTATTGTTTATCACAATTACAATTATCCTTATCTCTTACCGGCCATCCAAAGAGCCTTTACAAGGAATGAAAGCTGATCCAAAAACAGAGATGCATAAAAGGATCGCAAAGATGATTAAGGCACAATCAGGGATTAAGGGGCAAAAAACATCCCCTGTTAAACCCAGATTTGTAATAGAGAAACAAACAAAAAACCCGCAGGACAGGGTAATGGCAAGCTCTTTAAGGGAAGAGATTAAAAGATCAATAAAAGAGGGTAAAAAGGATATAAGGATTGTTCTCAATACATCAGATGATAAGGATGAGGTATCAAACAGTATCATAAACGCCGGGGGAAAGGTTATAAGAAAGCGCCCTGGTTTTATGGCAGTAGAGGTGCCTGCTGATAAGGCCGAGCAGATCATAACGGGGAACAGTTCAATAGGTTCTGCAAGGCTGCCATTTAAATTTTATCCTGCCGGGAAGGTAACCGAGGGGGTAAACTTAACAGGCGCAAATATATTTAACAACACCATCTACCGTGGGGCTGGGGTAAAGGTGGCGGTTGTTGATGTTGGGTTTAAAGGGCTTACAGCAGCAATAGCAGCCGGAGAATTACCCTCAAATGTAATAACACAAAATTTTTCGGAATTTGGGCTTGAGACAGAATACTATCATGGTACCGCCTGTGCCGAGATAGTCTATGACATGACCCCGGATGCGGAACTTCATCTCATAAAACTTGGTGATGAGATTGCCGGATATGAGGTTACTGATTACCTGATAGATAATAATATCGACATAGTGAGTCTTTCAATCGGTACATTTGGTTCAGGCCCGGGAAATGGTACCGGCTATCTGGATGAGGCGTTTGATGAGTTGAGGGATGCCGGAATATTGGTAGTAGCTTCTGCTGGTAATTATGGGAATACGACATATGAGTCATTAACCTTTGGGTCTCACTGGGAAGGTACATTTAATAATTCCGCCGGTGATACATTCCATGAATTTATACCTGGTGACCCGGATAGTTTTTATAATGTAATTACAGCATTTCCAACCCAAAATGATGATGGAGCTCCTGAGACTGGTGAGGTCTCTATTGTAATGCGGTGGGAAGATTCCTGGCCAGGTTCAAGTATAGATTACGAAATGTATCTCTATGAATATGATTATGACACAGACGAATTTGTGAATTATGAACCTGTAGAATGGTCTGTTAACAATCAGGGGGGAGGAACGTATGATGAACCTCTTGAATGGATATCCATAGATATCCCTGATAATGAAGATTATCTTCATTATTATGCCCTTGTCGTGAGACGTTCAGATGTTCAAACCCCCGTCGGCAAAAAGCTTGAGATTTATCTTGGCGGAACTAGCGAGTTTGTTCCCTTTGATAATAGGTCATCTGCCATATCGACTTCTTCAAGCTCTATCTCCGAACCTGCAGATGCTGTGAGTGTTATGGCAGTTGGAGCCATTGATTACACAAAATGGCTTACCGGCCCACAGGAAGAATACAGCTCACAGGGCCCAACAAATAACTGGAATGGAAGAAGTGCAAGATATAAACCGGATATTATGGCCCCTGATTTTGTGACTACCTACACATATGGTGATTCAGCTTTCCCCGGGACTTCTGCGGCTACTCCTCATGTAGCAGGTATGGCAGCATCGTTACTCTCCACAAATCTCAGTATTACACCTGATGAATTACAGGAGACACTGGACGCAAGTACTGTTGATATGGGGAACGTAGGAAAGGATAACCTTTATGGATATGGCAGGCTTCAGGTAAAAGATACGGATAATGATGGCATCATTGATGAAAATGAAGATAAAAACCACAACGGGGTGGTTGATTACGGTGAAACAAGTCCTATTAACAGTGACACGGACAGCGATGGTATGCCTGATGGCTGGGAGGTGCAGTACGGCCTTAATCCAGTGGTAAATGATGCCTCAGGAGATATGGATAATGACAGTTTTACCAATCTGAAAGAATATAAGGAAGGGACACTGCCTAATGACAGAACCTCCAGACCAAAAAGAGCTATGCCATGGTTGCCATTATTATTAGGGGATTGATAAAACCGAAAAATCATAGAGTTGTTTTATGTCATTCCCGAGCAGACGGGAATCCATTTAAGTTTTAAGAGTGTGTAGGGTGGGGTTTTATACCCCACCGATAAAGAGGTGACATGTAAAATGCCACCCTAATAAAGATTCTGAGGTGAGTGATATTATGAAAAAAATTCTTCTCGTTCTAATCCCTGTAGTATTGATGATCACAATTACAATTATCCATTTCCCTTACCATGCTCCTAAAGAGACTGCACAAAAGAAAGCTGATCCTCAAACCGAGATGGTAAAAAGAATCGCAAAGATGATAAAGGAGCAATCCAGCACCAGGGTTAAGGATCAAAAAATACCGGATGTTAAACCAGCACCTTTAATAGCGGAAAAAGAAGAACTGCAGGACAGGGTGATGACAAGCTCTTTAAGGGAAGATATCAAAAGATCCATAAAAGAGGGTAAAAAGGATATCAGGATAGTCCTTAATACAACGGATGATAAGGATGAGGTATCAAGCAGTATCATAAACGTCGGGGGAAAGGTCATAAGAAAACGCCATGGCTTTTTAGCAGTAGAGGTTCCAACTGATAAGGCTGAGCAGCTTATCATGGGTAACAGTTCAATAGGATACGCAAGACTGCCTTTTAAATTTTTCCCTGCTGTGAAAGTTTCAGAGGGTGTTAATTTGACCGGTGCTAATATATTTCATGACACCATTTACAGAGGCTCAGGGGTAAAGGTGGCTGTTGTTGATGTTGGTTTCAAGGATTACAAAGCAGCAATTGCAGCGGGAGAATTACCCTCAAAGGTAATAACAAAGGATTTTTCAGGTTCAGGATTAGACACAGAATATAAACATGGTACAGCCTGCGCAGAAATTATTCATGATATGGCGCCTGATGCAGAACTGTATCTTCTGAAAATAGGTGATGAGGTAGACACTTATGATGCTATTGATTACTGCATTGATAACAATATCGACATAATCAATTTGTCGATGGGCACCTTTGGTTCAGGCCCCGGAGATGGAACAGGTCCCCTGGATGAGGCATTTGATGAGTTAAGGGCTGCGGGAATACTGGTTGTTGCTTCAGCAGGAAATTTTGGAAACATATCAAATATAATAGAAGGAACAACAATTACTGTTGGATTGCACTGGGAAGGGACTTTTAATGATAACGATTATGACCAGTGGCACGAATTCAAAGATTACGATTCCCAGTGTGAATATAACGTAATTGGGGCAGTCCCAAGTAAAGATGATGATGGGAATCCGGAAACAGATGAAGTATCAATTGTGATGCGATGGGATGACTGGCCTTTATCAAATGTTGATTATGACATGTATCTCTATTCATACGACTATACGAATCAAAAAATAGGAACTCAAATAATAAAAAGTTCACTAACAGTTCAGGATGGTACTCAACCACCTGTGGAATATATATCACTGGATGTACCTGACAGTGTAACTGACGCTGTTTTCTATGCTATCAAGGTAAAAAGACGTACAACGGGAGTCCCAACTGGTATCAAAATGGAGATATACCTTGGTGGGACAAGCCAATTTGTCCCATTCAGACAGGCTAACGGTACAATTAACAGTTCTCCTCTTACAACACCGGAGAGTTCAATCTCTGAGCCTGCTGACGCAGAGAGTGTTATCGCAGTGGGGGCTATTAATTATACAAAATGGCAAACCGGCCCACAGGAAGAATACAGCTCACAGGGACCAACAAATGCATGGAACGGACATTCTTCGAGGATAAAGCCGGATATCATGGGCCCGGATGGCGTAACCACCTATTCATATGGCAACGGATCTTTCCCGGGGACTTCAGCGGCAGCGCCTCATGTGGCTGGAATGGCAGCATTGTTACTCTCCTCAAATCTCAGTATGACACCTGATGAACTACAGGCGTTATTGGAAACAAATACCATAGATATGGGTACTTCCGGAAAGGATAACCTGTATGGATATGGCAGGTCAAAAGTCAAAGATGCAGATAATGACGGTATGCCGGATTATTGGGAGGCAAAATATGGCCTGAACATAAATATAAATGACGCTTCTGCAGATGCAGATGGTGATGGCCTTACCAATATCACTGAGTACAGGAGCGGAACCTATCCAAAGGATGGTGATACAGATAATGATAACATGCCGGATGGCTGGGAGGTTCAGTATGGACTTAATCCTCTGGTAAATGATGCTGAAGATGATCTTGACAATGACAGGTTCGCTAATTTAAAGGAATACCAGGAAGGGACACTGCCGAATGACAGAAAGTCCAGACCAAAAAGAGCCATGCCATGGCTGCCATTGCTTTTAGGAGACTGATAATTGAATCCTGCACCAGATACCTATTATGTAGAGACGGGTTTTAAACCCGCCTCTACAACTTTCGTTGCCTCATTACGAAACTGGGTGCAAAATTAAGGCAATATAATAGAGAGGATTTTATGAAAGGAATTCATATGATTACGAAAAGAGGCTTAATCTGTTTGATTTTTTTAGTGGGAATTTGTTTTAGCACAGTTACATCATCAGCTCAGGATGCTGTATCCGTGCCCTGGGTGACATCAAAGGCTGAGGCAATCTCAAAGGCATTAAGCGAGGGGAAATACATCCTGCTTCTCGCCGGGGCATCATGGTGTGATCATTGTTATGCAATGCGTAATTATATATGTGAGGAAAACAATCCTGCGTATCCGATAAAAAGTGTGATTTTGGATAATTATGTACCATGGTATGCTGATTCGAGCTCTGATGAGTGGAAGACATATGCACCGGGTCCCGATTATTATATACCATCGACTTCCCGTATCGATCCTCGTAATCCAGATAGTTATATGGATCAATATTACGGAGACTACGGTTACTACTCTGACCCAAATCTAGCTAAAACGACCTTTTATAACCGCCTCCTGAATGGTCTTGGTGATATAGACTCTGATGGCATGCCCGACGCGTGGGAAAGGCTCCATGGCCTTGATGCGCTTTTTGATGATGCGGCAGATGATTTGGATGAAGACGATCTGAGTAATACAGGTGAGTATACGTCTGGTACTAATCCAAATAATACGGACAGTGATGGAGACTCTATGCCTGACGGCTGGGAGGTTCAATATAATTTAAATCCACTTGTGAATGATGCAGCAAATGACCCGGATAGTGACGGTGTAAAAAATATAGATGAGTATACGGCTGGGACCAGCCCGAATAACCCGGACAGTGATAATGACGCTATGCCTGATAACTGGGAAATTCAGTATGGGCTTAATCCACTGGTGAATGATGCTAAAGGGGATCTGGACAATGACAGGTGGAGCAATCTTGAGGAATATCTGAAAGGGACCATTCCCAATGATGCGGGTTCCCATCCGAAAAGAGCGATGCCCTGGCTGCCTCTGCTTTTAGGAGATTGATTAGACTGTAAAATCAAGGGATTGTTTCGCGTCATTCCCGTGCAAACAGGGAATCCATTTATGGTTTTAAAAGAAAAAATGGATACCCGCCTTCCAGGCTGTTTCGTAATTTTATTTTTCGGTGACAGATTGGTTTTTTGTAGCGTGGGGTTTTATACCCCACCTTGTAGAGACA
>CAZCMD010000234.1:0-5946 GCA_964499695.1 uncultured Desulfatiglans sp. | reverse complement strand
CCTTTAACTTTGATTTCCGGTATGTTTCCAAAACTCCATTCCATGCGGTAAAGAGACTTCCTGTCGAATGATAAAGTCTTGTCGGTCACAATGTGATTGGCTTCAGGAGTTTCTGAAGCCGGGATATCCGGAAGTTGCGATGTTACAACAATCTCAGCCTCTGACATATGTCCAACAACACTTGTGAGTTCGGAAAAACGTTGAGAGTGCTGAACAAGTGGAACTGCAGCAGGTATTGCTGTAACATCTTTTATATCCGGCTCCTCGTGTGCAGTATCAGGCAGCGTGGTCAAGGATACAATCAGGGTCTTGCCAATTGAGGGGGCAACAGGTTCAACAACTATCCGATTGGTAGCCATGACCCACAAAATCAAGGCGGGGAACATGTGTATGATAAGCGAAAGAAAAATCGCAACTATAACTTCCCGCGATGGTCGCGCTGCGGGCATCGGCTGACTGAAAGACAGCAATTGCGGCATCTTTTTTCTCCATGGCGTTACAGTATATCCTTTTTCCGGAAAAACAGGATTGAAAGGAATGATAAAATTAAAACATAAATTAGGGAATAAAAAGAAAGTCTATGTAAGGGTTCACATAATGCTGGCAGTCCATAGGTTATTTTACTCATCATCTCCATGCTGGCATTTAAAAACTGGTTTGGCGTAAAATTAACAATCTCATCAAAGGGGAGCAGAAGATAGAAAGCAAAAAACAGTATCAGGCTTGATGCATTAGCCCATAAAGGGCTTTTAATGAGCGTTGAAAAAAAGAAGGCTATTGAACACCATGCAAAAAGGGGCAAAACCGCAAAATAGAAGCCTGCTGCATAGCGCTTAAGTAGTTGTGAAAAGGAATAGATTATATATTCACCCTCTGCTAATGATTCCAGCCCTGCTAGCCCTGCTCCTACCAATAAGCTGAAACCGAATAACAGAATCAAAAGCATTAGGGCAACGCTGAACAGGTAAAGTAACTTGCCGGATATTAACCGGCTCCTCGGTACAGGGCGGGTACAAATGAGGTCCAGGCTTCCCTGCGACTGTTCGGATGCTAAAGCAGAGACTGACAGAATAATCATAATTAATGTCAATAAGTTTGATCCTGTTGATACTATAAATGCAGCAAGCTGAAATCCGCTCATTTGAGTATCTGTATAGCCTGCAACCTTCAGCCGAATCCATCCCAACCCTGCAAGAAAAAAAATAAAACCGAATATCAGTATTATAAAATATCGTTGACACAAAAGTTTATATAACTCGATCTTAAGTATCATTATTGTTTTTTTCATGGCTCTTTTACTTTGTTATGAGGATTTTCAGTTGGCTCTTCTCTACATCTTTCTCAACTGTATGATCACTGTAGTCAATAATAAGATCCATCTTTTTATCGTTATTCAATGATACCGAACTTATTGCAGTGCCATCTTGAGGTAAATTAATTTCATATTCTACATCAGGTTTTTTTTCAGCAAAAAGGCCCTCCTTTCTGCCAAAGTAAATAACCAGTTCTTTATTTGATTTGCATGTCAAAATATCCATCTGTCCATCGCCATTATAATCATTAAAATCATTTACCGGGATTGTGCTTCCTCCACTGTATGAAAACTCTATTGAAAGATCTCTTATAAAGTCAGGTGTCACAGAATATTTGCCTGATGAATCGGAATTGTAGATAAGTACTTCAAGGGTAGCTCGTCTCATTAGAAGCATCTTTACTATCTTTAATACCCCAAGTTTAATGCTTGGGACAATCATATCCATATAATTATCACTGTTAAGGTCCTTTAATTCTGCGCCAATCTGCAATCCTTCACATACGATAATCTGGTCAGGTGTTATATCAAATATTGCCCCGGTGTTTGAGCCTGATTTTTTGCCCAGATAAATCTGTAACTGTGATGTTGGGTCTAACAGGTTTGCTTGTGTCTCCATCTTTTGAGCGATTATATCGAGCAGCCCATCATTATTTATATCTGCTATTTTGTTAATCTTTACCTGTTCATTCTTATTTTTACCGCCTATCGAAATTTGGAGCCCCTTTTTATTTTCAATAATACTGACTATCTCATGTTGCCCGGATTCATTTGAAAATCTGCCACTTTCACCCTGAAAAAATATATAAAGATGGTCTTCATCTAACGCTATGATGTCAGACCGGTTGTCCTGATTATAATCCTTGAATAAAAAGGTCGCGGTTGTATATCTGGCAAAAGCAGAATCACCTATTCCATTCTCCTGTCTTGAGCCTGATATTTCCCCTGTTACAGGCGCAATAATCTTTGAAACAAATTCGTAGTTGCCTGTTTCACTTTTATAAAATATTCCATAACCATCAAATAGGGGGATGAACAAATCATCGATTTGATCGTTATTCAAATCAAGCACAAAATTCCAACTGCTGATTGAGTCTTTATTCGGAACAACAAAAATAGAATCAGTGTCCAGAAGTTTATGGAGTGACAGGTTGAATTTGCCATTTTCAAGCGGGTAGTAGTATATGCCGTCCTTAAGGATACAGACTATATCTTTATTAGAACCTTTACTTACATCACCGATATCAAAAAGAATTACTCTTTTATCAAATTCCCATGTTTGATCTGCTTTTTGGGGGAAGCCATCATCCTGTTGAAGAAAGATGCTTATCATACGTTTTTTTTCTTTTGTTTCATGAACCATAATAACGTCCGGTTTATTGTCATTATTTAAATCTTCAACAAGATGATAGTTAAATTTACCTTCTATTTCCAGATCATAGAGGTTGAAAAAATCCTGGTTTTTGTCCGCTAATACTAGCCCCGGTGATATTAAAACCAGTATCAATGCCATAATCTGTGCTTTCATTTATTTTCCTCTCTTGTAAGCTTAAAAAAATATTGTTCGAGGCCATCAGGGTTATTTTTTATTAGTTCTTCCATATGCCCGCCTCCGATAATTTTACCATTGTTAATTATGACAACTTTATTGCAGATGCTTTCCACTTCTCTTAAAAGGTGACTGGATAAAAAAATGGTTTTATTCTCATAAACAGAAAGTTGTGTAATAAGAGACCTTATTTTAAATATTCCGGCAGGGTCTAGACCGTTGGTCGGTTCATCAAGGATTAATATCTCAGGGTCAGATAATAAAGCCTGTGCAATACCGAGCCGCTGGAGCATGCCTCTGGAATAGGTGGAAACCTTGTCTTTGGCGCGTTCGGTAAGACCAACAATCTTCAACGCTTCATCTATTCGCCTTGAAAAATCTGTAAGCCCTGAATATTCTGCAAGGATTTTTAAATTTTGAAATGCCGACAGGTATGGATAAAACCCTGGTGATTCCAGCATTACACCTATTTTTTTGATCGCCTCATAAAAATTCTTTTGTATGTCAAAGCCACAGATCTTTACTACCCCTGATGTTGGATGAATGAGCCCTGTAATCATCCTTATGGTTGTTGTTTTCCCTGCTCCATTTGGCCCCAGAAATCCATAGATTTGTCCTTTTTCGACTATAAGGTCAAGGTTATCAACCGCTGTAAATGATTTGTATTTTTTAGTAAGGTTCAAACATTCAATTGCAGGTTCGTGTGTCATGTTTTCTACCATTCTCAATTATTAAGAATCTGAACTCTCAGAAAACTTTAATGCTTTCCGTGTTACATACCGGTAAGAGAATATCTGCCATAGGATCAGGAATATAATAAGAGTTGAGGATGATACTGGTAAATCATTAAGCTCAAAATATTCATCATAACCTTCCTTTTTGGTAATAAGATTGTTGTGGTCAATTATATCAAATGCCACACTGATACTATTGTTAAGTTTCCCTGGGTCGTCCTTCTCAACAGATCTTTTTTCTATATGAATATTAAAGAGAGAAATAATCAAAAGAAAAAGCAGAATCGTCATTGTAGATAAATATGTGGACTTCAAGGCCCTGCCAACAATCTGGACTTCGCGTTCGTCCCGTTCCTTCATTCCTGATAGTTTTGACAATACATCATTTCTAAGCCCTTTGGAAAAGAACATGGCGATAGTTAAAAAAAATGTAATAAGTGTCCAGATAACCGCAGGCACTACAGTTAAATCAAGACCATCGATGTATCGGATAATTCCGTTTTCACAGAGTCCCATGATTAAAAAACCTATTAAGGTCAGAGGAAAAGTATAAAACACAAAGCCTATAACTATCTTTTTGAATAAATTCATCTTAATCCTCCACAAAAAAAATCGAATGAATATCCACTTCAAAATACCGTGCAAGTCTGAACGCAAGCTCAAGAGAGGGGTTGTATGCCCCTTTCTCCATTGCGTTTATTGTGGCCCTTGTAACACCAACTGCATCGGCTAAGGCCTGTTGTGTCAGCTTTTTTTCAGTCCTTAACTCATAAATTTTATTCCTGATGTTAAACTGAGACCCTATGTTAACCATTTCATATTCCCCTTATATGACAAAAAGCTTAATCCGCCGTGTAAGGTTGACTTTACATAGAGGCCGATCTGATGTCAAGTTGATTTTACATTTTTAAATGTCGGGCGGACACACCCGCCGTCGCTAAAGCTATGGCGCGGCAAGCAGGTGCCACTACAGTGTTAACTGATTCAGGCAATATAAAACAGATAAATGGATGCCCGTCTGCACGGGCATGGCAGTTTACATAGAAGGATGGCTACCATATAGGCCCTGGCTTGAATTTTTCAGGGCCTTCCAATACAGAGGAACCAACCTTTTCAGCAATGGCTTTTAACATACCCCGGAATAAAAGGTCATGTGCCGTGAGGAGTGAATACCAGTAGAAGATGCCATATAATCCCTTTGGCCTGAACCTTGTACCAAAGCGGAGTTCGGACGCATTACCATGCTGTACAATGCTGATATCAAGGATGGCCTCACCGGGGAGCTTCATCTCTGCAAGCAGTATCAGCCTTTCAGGGGGTGTCACATCAAGCACACGCCAGAAATCAAGTGCATCTCCAACCTGCAGATATTCAGGGTGCCTGCGGCCCCGCCTTAAACCTGCGCCGCCCGCCATTGTATCCATCCACCCCCTTATCTTCCACAGGATATCCCCATAATAGTACCCGTTGTTTCCTCCCATTCTCCTTATCACAGGCCATATCTCTTCGGGCAGAGTCTTCAGCCATATCCGAAATCCGCTCTGTAAAAGTGTGCCTCCGGCATAAGGCGCATCACCCCTGTGGGCCCATTCAGGGGGCTTTATTATCCCGGCATCTGTCCATCTTGTTTTAACAATCTGTTGCGAATCCTTTTTAATTGCCCAGCCAATGGCCTCATCGCATGGCAGTAATCTCTGCGGTATCAATTCCCTTATGCTGTTTTCCCTTGTGACAGCCTCATTTCTGGCGCCCGCCAAAAGGGGATAAGAGATACTTGGAGGGACAGGAAGTACACACCTTGCAAGAAGAAATAATATCCTGTTCACAAGAGCAGAGTTTGCGAACATGCGGAGGGTGATGACAAAAGGCTTTCTGACCCCCTTTTCAATAGCATAGATCTCAAGGAGTCTTCTGTATGTAATCACATCAGGCCCACCGATATCAAATGAACGGCCTATAGTCTCTTTTTTTTCAAGGCACCCTGCCAGGTAGTCAATGACATTTTTAATACTGATCGGCTGGATACGGGTATCTATTATTGATGAAGGGACAATCATGATTGGCAGGCGCTCAACCAGGTAGCGGAGGATTTCAAACGAGGCGCTACCTGAACCCAGGATAATTGCCGCAAAGAGCGAGGTAACGGGCACTGTCCCGGAGGCAAGTATCTGAGAGACCTCCAGCCTGCTTTTGAGGTGGGGGCTTGAATCAGGCTTGTCACCTCCAACCCCGCCCAGGTATATGATCCGCTTCAGGCTGGTGCTGGCAGCAGCCATTATAAAATTTACTGCGGCTAATCTATCTGCCCTGGCAAATTCCTTTTTCTGCTGCGGATTCATGGAGTGCACAAG
>CAZCMD010000233.1:0-5948 GCA_964499695.1 uncultured Desulfatiglans sp. | reverse complement strand
ACCTTAAACCTGAAAGGCAGACACAGCTTATTGACTGGGCAAAGGCGCATCATGTTGACCTGCTCGCTGATGAGATATTCCATGACCTGAGGTTTGAGGGGCCTTTACGTAAAAGCATATTGACTGAGGCCGGCAAAAAGAGGTGTTTTGTTATGGGTTCCTTATCTAAATCCTTTATGGTGGGTTTAAGGATAGGCTGGCTCATAGGCGACGAAGATCGAATAAGGTCATTATGTGCCCTGAAAAGGGCAATAGACCTTGGTTCACCTCCCCTGATGCAGGGGATAGCTCTATCACTTTTAAGATCAGGTGCATATGATGAACATCTTAAAAAGGTAAGGGAGCATTATAAAGTGAGACGTGATGCAATGATTGATTCTCTGAAAAAGAACATGCCTAAAGATGTTACCTGGACAAAACCTGACGGCGGATTTCATATGTGGGTGGAGTTGCCTAAAGGATATTCAAGTATTGCACTCTTTCTTCATGCAATTGAAAGGGGTGTAGCATTTTCTCCCGGCCCGATGCAGGATCTTGATCACAGGTCTATTAATGCCTTCAGGTTATCCTACAGCAGTGTCACACCTGAACAGATAAAAAAAGGTATTAACGCCCTTGGAGAAGCGGTAAAGGAACTATTAAATAGTGCGCCCAGTGAGCCTGGCTTAAGCGGACTTGGAGATTTTATATAATAAATAAGAGGCATGTATGACAAACTTGAGTGTAAACCTGAATAAAATTGCCCTCCTGAGAAATTCAAGGGGTAATGATTTTCCAAATGTTATCGATTTTGCAAATAAATTTATCGAGCTGGGAGTAAATGGCATTACAGTTCATCCCCGCCCTGATGAAAGACATATAAAAAGGCAGGATGTTGTAGACCTTGCCGAATTACTGAAGGATTATCCTGGTGTTGAATTGAATATAGAGGGATACCCTTCAAGGGATTATATGACTCTAATTGAAGATATCAGACCTGATCAATGCACCCTCGTTCCGGATACAATAGACCAGCTTACATCTGATCATGGCTGGGACATCAGAAAAGAAAAGGTGTTTATAAGAGAAATAATAAACATGATAAAAAATACAGGGTGCAGGGCATCAATATTTGTTGATCCTGATGTTGATCAGATAAAACTTGCCCCTGAAACCGGTACTGATCGGATAGAACTTTACACAGAATCATATGCCTCATCATTCGGGACTCTGGCATCAGACTATATATTTAATAAGTTCAGGGCCTCTGCTGAAACAGCGCAGGAATTGGGCATAGGGGTAAATGCAGGCCATGATTTAAACCAGAAAAACTTGCCAAAGTTCCTTGAAATTGACGGGATCATCGAGGTCTCAATAGGACATGCCCTTACAGTTGAATGCATTGAAATCGGGATGAAGGAAGTAGTTAAGAGGTATCTGGGCATATGCAGTAATAAGAATAGATAAAAAAAGATGAACTTCCAACATTCAACACTCAACATCCAATCTTCAATGGAAGGCAGAACACATTGTCTTTTCTTTGCTTTTTATTTTTTATTGGAAGTTCAAAGTTGGATGTTCGATCCGCCGTCGTTAAAACTATGGCGGGACAGGTGTTGGGCGTTCATATTTTAGTTTTTAAACGAACGATGGGGTTCTACTCCCAATGCTGTTGAATTAAGGTTCAACAGAAGCTCCTCTCCCTGGATGGGAGAGGTCGGGAGAGGGTGGAAAAGATAGACAGCAAATGGGCAAAAAATCACTATGACCAGCATAATTCAGAACAACATCGCTAATCGACTTGGCGGAAAAGGGTTTGGTAAAAATACCGAACTTTATAAATTTGCAAAAATTAAAAAGTCAAAACTTGAGGCAATGGAACTATACCCTGACCGTAAAATAATCGATCTGGGCGTGGGTGAACCTGACTTACCTGCTGACCAGATGATTATGGAGAGGTTAAAGGTAGAATGTGGTAAACCTGAGAATCGTTTTTATGCGGATAATGGCATACCGGAGTTTCGTAGGGCATGTGTAACGTATATGAACAAGGTATACGGAGTTGATTACCTGACTGAAAATAACATTATGCATGGGATAGGTTCAAAGCCGACACTTGCCATGCTGCCTCTCTGTTTCATAAATCCGGGAGACATAACACTTATGACTGTTCCGGGTTATCCTATTCTTGGCACGCATACAAAATATTTAGGCGGTAGTGTTTACAATCTGCCACTCATGGAAGAAAATGATTTTTATCCTGATCTTGAAAACATCCCGGATAAAATACTTGAAAAGGCAAAACTGCTCTATATCAATTATCCCAACAACCCTACAGGACAGGTAGCCACAAAGGCGTTTTATAAAAAGGTTGTCGAGTTTGCGAGAAACAATGAAATAGTAGTTGTTGTTGATGCAGCTTATGCCTCTCTTGTTTATGAGGGGAGCCCATTAAGTATATTTTCAATTGATGGGGCAATGGATGTTGCCATAGAGGTACACTCCCTCTCCAAGGCATTCAATATGACAGGCTGGAGACTGGCATTTGTGGTGGGGAGTGAAGAGGCAATAAATCTTTATGGTACAGTAAAAGACAATACTGATTCCGGGCAGTTCAGGGCCATACAGAAGGCAGGGTGTACTGCACTTGAACACCCCGGGATCACACTGGAGACAATTGCAAGGTATTCAAGAAGATTGGATCTGCTGGTTGCTGCACTCAGGGAAATTGGATTCAGGGCAAATAAACCAAAGGGATCGTTTTACTGTTATGTACCGATCCCAAGAAGAACAAAGTCAGGTTTAGAGTTCAACTCTGCGGATCAGGTAGCAGAATACCTTATTCATGAGGCTTCAATAATAACAGTGCCGTGGGATGATGCCGGTTCATATCTCAGGTTTTCTGTAACATTTGAGGCTGATGGTGAGGAAGATGAAGTAAGGATAGTAAATGAAATAAGAGACAGGTTGAAGGGGCTTGGATTGGTATTTAAACATAAATTGAGACGGGTTTGAAACCCGTCTCTACATCCTGTCATTCCTGTGATTATGTGGTAAAAATCATTGTGAGATGCATGATTGTAGGGGCACAGGGCCTGTGCCCCTAGGGTTTGTGAATAGGTCAATAATTTTAATTAAAAAGGTAAATTAAATTTTGTTAAATAAACAACTCCCTTTTACAAAGAATGAACTTGAAAGAATCACTGAGAGATTCCCGACGCCATTCCATATCTACGACGAAAAGGCTATCAGGGAGAATGCACGTGAACTGCTTAGGGCCTTTAACTGGAACCCTGGCTTTAAGGAATACTTTGCAGTCAAGGCAACCCCTAATCCTCTTATATTAAAGATCCTTAAAAACGAAGGATTCGGGACAGATTGCAGCTCTTTGCCTGAATTGATCCTCTCTGAAAAGGCAGGAATCGTTGGTGAAGAGATCATGTTCTCATCCAATGATACCCCGGCATATGAATTTAAAAAGGCCAGGGAATTGGGCGCCATAATAAATCTGGATGACATAAGTCATATACCATTTCTTGAAAAGATATGCGGTATACCAGAGGTTATATCAGTCCGGTATAATCCGGGAAAACTGAGGGAAGGCAGCTTTATTATGGGTAACCCTGAATCGGTAAAATACGGCTTTACCAGGGAACATATTTTCAAGGGGCTTTCTCAGTTACGCGAGAAAGGTGCCAGGAGGTTTGGAGTACATACATTTATTGCATCAAATGAATTGAACCCGGACTATTTTGTTGATACCGCTGATATGCTCTTTGACCTTGCTTTAGAGATTCTGGAGAAACTTTATATCCGGCTTGAGTTTGTAAACATCAGCGGCGGGATCGGTATCCCATACAAACCTGATGAAAAAAAGGTTGATTTAGTGTATGTAGAAAATCAAATCCATAAAAAATATGATGAGAAGATAAAGGGCACTGCCCTTCACCCGCTTTCGCTCTTTATGGAATGCGGGCGCTTAATAACAGGGCCATATGGCTATCTTGTTTCAAGAGTGCTGCATAAAAAGGAGATATATAAAACCCATATAGGTCTGGATGCATGCATGGCAAACCTTATGAGGCCGGGGATGTATGGTGGATACCATCATGTCACAGTAGCAGGCAAAGAAGACCTGGCGCATGATCATATCTACGATGTCACAGGTTCTTTGTGTGAATCGATAGACAGGTTTGCTGTGGACAGAGCGCTGCCGGAGATTGAAATAGGAGACCTTGTTGTGATACATGATACCGGCGCCCATGGCCATTCAATGGGTTTTAATTACAATGGAAAGCTTAGATCTTCGGAACTGTTGCTCCGCGAAAATAAAGAGGTTATAGAGATACGCAGGGCCGAGACAGTCGATGATTATTTTGCAACTCTGGATCTTAAGAAACTTGAGGAGTTTAACATATGAATAAATACCTTTTATCCGGTGGCACATTCAGTGTTTTAGTAGCACTACTGCATGTAGCTATTATCATAGGTGGGCCGGATTGGTACCGGTTCTGGGGAGCAGGCGAGCAAATGGCAACTCTGGAGGAAAATGGCTCCCTGCTCCCGGACCTACTTACCTTTTTTATTACTGTAATATTTCTCATTTGGGGATTATACGCCTATTCAGGTGCAGGACTTATCAGAAGGCAACCGCTTCTAAAAACAGCGCTCATATTGATATCATCAATATATACCATCCGAGGTCTTTTACTGGTTATCTATATATTCAGACAGGAATATGCTACCAGTTTCATGTTATTGACCTCTATAGTAAGTCTTATTGTGGGATTAATCCATTTTATGGGGACAAAACAGGTATGGGCTACAATATCAAAATGAAATATTTATATAAGTTCACACAAAGGCACGAAGGCACAAAGATAAATTGAATAAAAACGAGATCGGAAAATTACTTGTCAATGCTGCAATCAGCTTATACAAAGAACTTAGGCATGGATTGCTTAAGATTGATTGAATCTCCGTGGCTTTGTGTCCTTGTGTGAGAAGTAATAGTTATTTTTACCATTTTATAGGCTCCGGTTACCTTAATCGAACTCAAATATGGAAGGGACAAATATGCCATTAGTAAAAATAAGTATCTTGGAAGGAAGATCGGATTCTGAAAAAAAGAAACTGCTTGATATAGTGCATTCCTCATTAGTTGAAGCATTCAAAATACCTGAAAATGATAGAACACAAAGAATATATGAATTCAAGAAAGATCATTTTGAATTCTCAGATAACAAATCTGATAAATATACTATCATTGAAATTGTTGCTTTTCCGGGTCGGTCAATTGAAGCAAAGAAAACACTGTATAAAATATTATTCTCTGAGCTTAAAAAACTTGGATATCAGGAAAATGATTCATTAGTCGTGCTGCATGAACCCAGTCTTGATAATTGGGGTTGGGGTGGTAAATCTGAAAGAGAAAATGATCTAGGTTTCAGTCTTGATGTTTAAGTAATAACCTTGCTTTTTATTGGTACAAAACAGGTATGGAGGCAATTTTTATAGCTGAGGTCTTTTCCTATAACACCTTTTATACTTTGAGATATTTAAATGATTTCCATAAATCTGGATCGATTAAAAAATGGTATACACTGCGGCTTACTAGAACAGCAAAAACTATTAACGGAGTTGATTTCTTCAAATTCTGTTATTCTTACTGTAATAGATGCTATAAGTAATATTCCAAATGCATGGGTAGGTGCAGGTATTATTTTCCAAAACCTGTGGAATGCTCTTCACCAATTTCCATTAAACTCCTACGTTAAGGATGTTGATGTACTTTATTTCGATAGCTCTAACCTGACCTGGGAGGCAGAAAATTCATATATAAAATTGATTAATGACAGGTTAAAAAATATCTCTATCCCGGTTGACATAAAAAATATTGCACGTGTGCATCTATGGTATAAGGATAAATTTAATATAGAGAAACAGCCTTATCAAAGTGTAGAGGAATC
>CAZCMD010000232.1:0-6027 GCA_964499695.1 uncultured Desulfatiglans sp. | reverse complement strand
GGAAAGCTGGATAAAAAGGCATTGCGTACAGATATAGAAAAAAGGTTATCAGACGAAGTCCAGATATAAAAGAAAGGAGTATAGATTCAATGTCCGCAAAAGAGATAAGATTTCATGGCCGTGGTGGGCAGGGAGCAGTACTGGCAGCCAGGATGCTTGCCTCTGCCTGCGCCTATGAGGGAAAACATGTGGCAAGTTTTCCCATGTACGGGTTTGAGCGCAGGGGGATGCCTGTAGTCGCCTTTACCCGTTTTGATACTGAACCTATCAGGGAGAAGACACAGATTTATACACCTGACTGTCTGATGGTTATTGATCCTACCCTCCTTGAAATAGGAAACCCGTATGAAGGCCTGAAACCCGGGGGGGTACTGATACTTAACAGTCCCAAACCTTTTAAGGAGAGACCTTCTAAAAACTTAGGCAAGGCAGGGGTAATAAATGCTACACAGGTTGCACTGTGCGAAATAGGAAGGGATATCCCTAATACCTGCCTGATCGGGGCGCTTGCAGCCGCCACAGGGTGGGTTAAACTGGAATCCATTATCAAAGGGTTTGGTGATTACCTTGAAGGCGATATGCTTGAGAGAAATATCCGGAATGCACAAAGGGGATACAATGAAGTGGAGGTTCTTTCATGGGAATAAAAAAAGAAGAAAAATATTTATATAAATATGAGGCATGCTGGTCTGATGGCAATAACCCGCTGTTATGCTTGAATACTGGTGACTGGAGGACCTCCCGGCCTGTAATTAACGGTGAGGTATGCAATGGTTGCGGCATATGCATGACCTTTTGCCCTCCTCAATGTATCACTAAAAAAGATGACTCCTTTGTTATTAACCTGGGATTCTGCAAGGGTTGCGGTATATGCGCAAAGGAATGCCCGAGAAAAGCAATTAATATGCAACCGGAAGGAGATTATGCTGATGACTGCAAGATCTAAAAATATAAAGGTAATTACAGGTAATACTGCTGCGGCATATGCGGTGCTCAGGTGCCGTCCTGATGTGGTGTCGGCCTATCCGATAACTCCCCAGAGTGAGCTTGTTGAACAGCTTGCCAAATTCCATGCAGACGGCATACTTGACTGTGAATATGTTGCTGTTGAAGGTGAAAACTCTGCACAGAATGTGGCATGCGCTGCTATTATGGCAGGAGGAAGGGCATTTACAGCCACCTCATCATACGGGCTTGTCTATATGTATGATACCCTTCTCCAGACCTCCGGTTACAGGGCGCCGCTGGTAATGGTGAATGTTAACCGTGAGCCTCCCGGGATTCATGCTGTTTATTCAGGCCAGCAGGATATGATATGCACAAGGGATTCCGGCTGGATTCAGATTGTGGTTGAAAACTGCCAGGAGATCCTTGATACAATCATTATGTCCTACAGACTTGCTGAAGACTATGATATTCAGTTACCTGTCATGGTTAACTACGATGGTTATTATCTCTCCTTCCTGGCTGAGAGCGTTGATATCCCTGAACAGGAGGATGTTGATCGCTTTCTTGCGCCTTTAAAAAAACAGCCTGAGAGAATGAAGCTGGTAGCAGGTGCAGGTACAGGTTGCGGAAGCCACGGTATTGGTATGGGATTTGTGGAATACCGCAAGAAACATATGGCGGCTATGGAACGTTCCAAAGAGCTGTGGGATAAAATCGACGAAGATTTCAAAAGGGATTTCGGGCGCGGCTATGGTGGGCAAATAGAGTCATACCAATGCGATGATGCGGATATCGTACTTGTAACAACAGGAAGCGCTGTTGGTACAGCGAGGACAGTAATTGATGTCAAGCGTGAACAGGGTATAAAGGCAGGGTTAGTAAAATTACGTTTCTTCCGCCCCTTCCCTGTTGAAAAATTAAGCTTAGTTTTAAAGGGTAAAAAGGCAATAGGTGTACTGGATCGCAGCATCTGTTTCGGATGGAATTGCGGGCCTGTATTTCAGGAGGTATGTGCCCTCTCAAGACATATAGGCATCATGCCCATGCTTAGCTTTATCGATGGCCTTGCCAATATGGATATAACAAAAGAACATATTGCCGGTATGATCGATGAGATATATAAGGCATCCCAGAACAAACCCTACCAGGAACTCACCTGGTTACCTTAGGGAGGAAGGAAATTATTATGGCTGAAAAATTAAATAAGTTACCAAAAGTTACTGAATACTTTTGTGACGAAGATCAGTTTTCCCCGGGGAATGCATGCTGCCCGGGTTGCATCATGGAACTTAATCTCCGCCTGGTTTCAAAGATCATGGGTAAAAATACTATTCTGTTAGGTACACCGGGATGCAGTGCACCAACAATACATGGCCAGAATGACAGGGCCTGGCACAAACATTCCTATTATGCCTGCGTTATGACAGGTGTGGCCTCAAGCGCAACAGGGATTGCACGTTATTATAAAAAGGCCGGTATTGACGCCACCATCGTTTGCCATACAGGGGACGGCTGCGCCCAGGACATAGGCATACAGACCATAAGCGGTGCAGCAGAGCGCAATGAAAATGTTATCTATATCTGTTATGACAATGAAGGATATATGAATACAGGTGTTCAGAGAAGCAGCGCTACACCATATGGTGCAGCCACAAGCACTACACCTGTTGGCGCAAAGAGCATAGGAAAGACAACCAACTCTAAAAATATGCCCATGATAATGGCCATGCATGACATACCCTATGTCGCCACCGCCACCCTCAGTCACCTGGAGGATTATGCAAAAAAACTCAAAAAGGCAAAAGAGATGGTTAAACAGGGGTTTGTATACCTGCATGTATTCTGCCCCTGTACAGTAGGCTGGAAGGTGCAGCCTGATTCATCCATCGCCGTGTGCCGCGCAGCAGTCCAGTCTAATTATTTCCCGCTCTGGGAAGTAGTGAATGGGGCATATAGAATTACTCAACCGGTAGCTAAACCAAAACCGGTAAATGAGATGTTGAAACTGATTGGAAAGTTTAAGCATCTGGGTGGCGATGATATAAAGGTACTTCAGGAGCAGTCAGATAAAAGGTTCAGTATCTTAAAGGCGCTTTGCGGTATGAACGCTTAAGTTTAGCCTAGATATTAACTGATAAGGGCACGACTCAGCGTGCCCTTGAAAAAAATGTACTAATTAAAGACTTGATCTGATAACTACTTTTTAACTCTATTTACTGAAAACCTTGTCAAAGAGCCCTCTTACACCCTTTCTTACCTCATCCACTGTCGCATTTTTAGCTTCATCCTTTGCAGCCTGGCCAACATCCTTTGCATCCTGCGATATGGCATTTTTTGATTCGCTGTTTTCCTGGCTTTCCTGAACGTCCTGAGCTTCCTGGGCTTCGCTCATGGGTGTTTGAACATCCATTACCTCAACACCTGAAGGCAGTTCATAATATGAATCTTTCACTGATGTCTGGGTGAAGCTCTTAAGCTTCATATCATTTCCCATGCGGATCATTACACCATAGTTATTTTCTTTGGCAAGCTTGTTGCTTTTTTCAAGAAGCTGAGACATGTCCTGACCCATGATCTGTGCCAGACCCGCTGCAATGGATATCCAGGCATCATTGATTTTCTGGATTTCTTTCTTGTTACAGAAGACTATCTCTGAAGTGTTAACAACTTTGCCATTTTCATAATATGTTGCATTGTAGACATTACCCTTAAGCCCTGCTATCTCTTCCTTTTTTCCGGTATCCTTGAGTTTCATATCATATTCAGCGGCCTTTGCCTTTTTGCCAAAAAGGCCACCCATCATCCCGGCCATGCCCTTCATCTGATCCATATCCATGGCGCTCCATTTGCCGTTTTCATCCTTGCTTACCATGTAGATCTTTTCTCCCTTAAGAAGCATGTAGCTGTCAGGTGTGGTATCCATGCGTACATGGGAAGCATCCCTGACTGTTATAGTCATTGTCTGGCCATCAGAATACTGATATGTAGCTGAGATATCACCAGCAAGAACAGGCGCAGAAAACAATAAACATATACAAACCAACAAAACCTTTTTAAACATAATTCCTCCCTTGATTATTTTATCTTTTATTTTTATTTAATGATCCCATTTGCGTAGGAATCTTCCTTAATAACCTCCATCAACCTGCAATAATGCCACTCCTGGTCGCTGGGTGTTAAATTTCCTTCTTTATACTTTGCACATGAATCCGGTTTTTTAACAGGATATTCTTCCAATGGGTCATCTGCAAGGTTATAAAATGTGCAGTTGTTATCTTCAAAACCTCCTGAACACACAACCTTATATTTTCCGTTCCTTGCCCCTGCATGGGGTGTACCCTTTGTCATGAGGTTTATGGATTCAGTAAGGACATAACCTTTGTCAGGGTCACGCAGACTCTTTTTATCATTAAAAAGGATGGGGGTCAATGAAACGGAATCTAGAGCTACCATACCATTCCCTTCACTGTTACTTACATTTTCAGGCACCTTGATGCCTGCAAGAGAAAGAACTGTAGAAAAGATGTCTGCAACATGCAGATATTCGCTGCTTTTAGAACCAGCCGGAATATTTGGTCCTTTTATTGCCATTGGCACAAGCGCACCGCTCTGATAGGGAGTTCCCTTTCCGCGACCTTTTTTTGTGATATACATATTGTCAATATAATTAAGCCCGGGCATGCCATACATAGCTGTTCCGTTATCACTCACAAAAATTACATAGGTATTGGGATCAAGGGAATTGACTGCATCAAGCAGTTTACCCGTGATGGTGTCCATTGAATTGGTCATGACCCTCATGAGTGATTCGTCGCTGCATGTTCCTGCATCGTTTGATCCGAATTTACCTCCGCACGCCTCCATCTCGCTAATACTTTTAGCATCCAGTGTATCTTTATTTGGAACGGCCATTGCGTTAGGCTGCTGGACAATAGTGGTGTGTGACAGGTTATATGCCACCCATGCAAACCAGGGTTTGTCAGGATTTTCCTTTTCGTTTTTTGTGATCCATTCGATGGCATCAGCCACCTTGACAACCGGAGCATAATTGGTTGGCGTTATGCCGGGCAGGGATTTTACAGGTACAGGTTCACTCCTCCAGGTATTTGCTGGTGTATCGGAATCCTGGATCTGATAATCATAGTCCCAGTAACTCTTTATTGCAGCATGAAGGTTCCCCCTGAACAGCTCAAAGCCTGCCTCCTTTGGTTTCATACCCGAATAGTCAGGCCCGTTACCATTACCGGGCAGCCCTGCCAGGTGCCATTTACCGAATAAAGCAGTGCTGTATCCCCCTTCATCCTTTAGCTCTTGTACAAAGGAGTTATGTTTCTGAGACAAAGCGTCCGCATATGTCAGCACCTTTGTCTTTTTACCAAAAAGCCCGGTAAGAATGGCGGCCCTTGTAGGCGAGCAAAATGGATGTGCCCACACATTGGTAAAGACCATTCCTTCACCGGCAAGTTTATCAAGCCTTGGGGTTGATGCAGGTAACCCCCTGATAGACTTATAATCAGGATGATTATGGCCCGATGGACCATATTTTTTTTCAAGGTCATCAATAAGGCCCGGGTACATGCCTGAGGTAACATCAACACCAAAGTCATCAGCAATTATTAAAAGTATGTTGGGCTGTTTTTTTTCTGAAGGTTTGTTTCCCATAGCTTGTGAAACTGTACTGAGGCACGTGAGCATAAAAAAGAGTAATAGCCATGGGGTTTTTCCGGGTACTATTCTTTTTTGCATAGGTATCTCCTGTTTAATAATAGATTAACAAACGATAAATCTAAAATTGTTTAATTCTCCCCATTTCCTCAGCCGGAGGCATATTATGGCAGCCTTATATCCTTGTCAAGATCGTACTTTTATACCTTCACGGTATTGACTCATAAATTAATAGATACTATTGTGGCCCTGTTCCAATGAATATATTTTAAGTTAACTGGTGTCCATCCAAAAAATGTTGTTTTTGGATTCAAGCGGTCAGCCATTAGCGTTCAGCTTTCAGCGAAAGGCATTAAAAAAAAGATTTGGCTGACAGCTGATAGCTGACTGCTGAAAGCTCCATCCAGAATTTGC
>CAZCMD010000231.1:0-6080 GCA_964499695.1 uncultured Desulfatiglans sp. | reverse complement strand
TTAATCTTATCTCTCAATACCAGTGATATATACCTGCTTCTGGATATACCCTCCTTTTTACTGATATTATCTATAACCGCTATGATATCGTTAGGTATTGTAATAGCCACCTTTTGTGTATTCATATGCAAACTCCATTAAAGTATGATAAGAGAGAATACTAATTAGTAATACATATGTCAATTTGTTTTAAAAATGAGGTAAAAATGCATGGGGAAAAATCAGGCTGCTGTCGTCGCCAGGAAGGTTGATTAAAAATTCAAGGTTCAAAATTCAAAATTAACGAATAAAGATTAAAACAACAAGGGCGCGGAACCAAGGCACGTAGTGAGGGCCGACCTCAATAAATTAAGCAACTCTATGTTTTTACGGGTTTTATATACCTTATGAACATAGCTCCAAAAATGTACGGTAAAAAGCGTAGATATCAAGGAGTAATATTTATATTAACAATGTAAAATTAGCAGGGTTATGATCAAATATTTTTCTTTTATTGTTTAAAATAATTTTACTTGTTAATATGTTTGTAAAATAAAAAACTGAGGTTCTTAATATTGCGTTTTGAATGGGATAGCGAAAAGGCAAAGCAAAATTTGAAAAAACATGGAGTATCTTTTGAAGAAGCATCATCTGTTTTCTATGATTCGATGTCAGCTACTTTTGATGACCCAGCCCATTCAATTGGAGAGTATCGTTACATAACAGTTGGATTGTCTTCGACAAATCGTATAATAGTTGTTTCTCATACTGATAGAGGTAATAACATACGTATTATCAGCGCAAGGTTAGCAACTAATAAAGAAAGGGAAAAACATGAAGAAGGTTAAAAACCAAGATGAATTATTGCCTGAATATGACTTTGATTATACAAAGGCGACCAGGGGTAAATATTATAAAAAGCTTATGGATGAAGGTTCTAATATAATTGTCCTTGAACCGGATATTGCGGATGCATTTCATGATTCTGAATCAGTTAATAAAGCTTTAAGGTCTCTTCTTGAGATAGCCCGATCCACTTCTGTTTCACAGAATAAATCAGAAAAACATGCTGATAATTAATGTATTTACAGAAGCAAGCTATCGGCTGCAATTTCAAGGCTTAAAAGCCATAAAAAACGCGAAGGCGCATCCCTGCTCTCCGCGTTATTATTTCTGAACAGGATTAGAGTTTATACCCCTCCTGAAAAGGCCTTTAAGGTGTAATAGAGATCATTCCACTTGAGTTCCTTTTTAAAAGAGCTGATATCTGTTTTATCATCTATTAAGACCATCTCTATACCGCACATCTCACAGAAATCTGTAAGCATCTCGGTTGTTACTGCCTTGCTGTACCCGGTATGGTGGGCACCTCCCCCCAGTATCCATGCATGTGAGGCAGTCTCAAGATTTGGTTTTGGTTTCCAGAGAACACGCGCCACAGGTAACCTTGGAAGTTTTTCTGTGATGTTAACTGTATTGACCTCATTAACCAGCAGCCTGAACCTGTTTCCCATGTCGATAAGAGAGGCATTAACCGAATCACCTTCAGGGACATTAAATACCAGACGAACCGGGTCTTCCTTGCCGCCTATCCCAAGCGGATGTATTTCAAGCTTTGCTTTTCCGGCCCCAGAAATGGTCGGGCAGACCTCAAGCATGTGGGCACCCAGTACCATTGGATTTGCGGGGTCCAGGTGATAGGTATAATCTTCCATAAATGATGTGCCCCCGGTAAGGCCTTTACCCATAACCTTCATGGCCCGCACCAGGAGTGCTGTTTTCCAGTCACCTTCTGCACCAAAACCATAACCCTTTTCCATCAGCCTCTGGCATGCAAAACCTGGAAGCTGCTTCATCCCTTCAAGGTCTTCAAAGGTAGTGGTAAAGGCAACAAAATTTCCTTCTGTCAGAAATGCCTCTATCCCTGCCTCCAACCGTGCAGCCTCTTTGAGGCTCTCGTGCCTGCTGCCTCCGGGAAGGAGCGCTTTATCAATATCATAGGCATCTTTGTATTCCCTGATCAACCTGTCAATCTCTTCTTCTTTTACCTTTTTTATTCTTGCTACCAGGTCACCCACTCCATAGCCGTATACATCAAAACCAAAGGCGATCTGGGCAGCAACCTTGTCACCCTCTGTTACAGCCACATCCCTCATGTTATCCCCGAAGCGGGCCACCTTTGCACCCCTTATATCCGTGAGTGCAGCAGCAGCGCGTATCCATGAGCTGATGCCTTTATGCACCTTTTCATCTTTCCAAAAACCTGAAACCACTTTACGATCTATTTTCATGCGTGTATTGATATACCCATGTTCCCTGTCACCATGGGCAGACTGGTTGAGGTTCATGAAATCCATATCAATTTCACCCCAGGGTATATCCCTGTTGTACTGGGTGTGAAGGTGCAGGATCGGCTTTGTTATTACCTTAAGGCCGTTGATCCACATCTTGGATGGTGAAAAGGTATGCATCCAGAGGATCACGCCAGCACAATGGTCATCAGCGCTCGCCCTGGTACAGAAATCAGTGATCTCATTCGGGGTGATCAGGATACCTTTGTACTGTATCTCCGCTGGAATACAATCCAGCCCGTTCAGATACCCGGCAATCTCTTCTGTATGTGACCGCACCTGTTTCAGTGTCTCATCCCCGTAAAGGTGCTGACTCCCTGCAACCATCCATATAGACATGTTCTTGTATGCTTTCATATCTTATCCTTTCAATTTATTATTGATCATAATCAAAACGCCTTATGCTCATGAACAAGTGCTTCGAGATCGGCCAGAGACAGTTCTTCCAGAGTATTCACGATCCGGTCTGCGTTACTGAGGTGGTCATGTGTGGAGAGCACTCCAACACAGGCCATGCCTGCGCTGCGTGCTGCTGTTAACCCTGCCGGTGCATCCTCAAGCACTATGCATTTAGATGGCGAAACGCCAAGTTTTTTAGAGGCAGTGAGACACCCCTCCGGGTGCGGCTTACCCTGTCTCACATCTTCAGCACAAACCAGAACAGCAAAGGTATCAGGGCGATTGAGCGCTTCAATGATGGCAGTAATGTTTTTGCGTGGCGCTGATGAAACAACTGCCTGGTGCCAGCCGTATGCCTTTGCCTGATCTATAATCTGTGCGGCACCCGGCAGGAGCTTAACCCCCTCATCTTTCAGCACATTCCTGAATTCCTCCTCTTTTGCATCACCTATCCTGACTACATCAGCATCCGACAGACCTGCGCCTAACATGCTGCGTAATATAGCGTCATTCCGCTGCCCGAATGTTTTAAGGAAGGTTTCCCATGTGAGATCATATTTTTCTTCGGCCAGTATCTGTTTCCAGGCAAGCCAGTGCGCCTCCCGTGTATCAACCATTGTCCCGTCCATATCCCAGATGAGAGCAAAGGTGTTATTTCCTTTCATTACTATTGATGTCTCCTTAAACATTCATATGTTGAACAGCAGCCTTTTCTATGGCAAGGCCCTTATGATAGCGTTCAAAAAATTTATTAAACCCCTTCACATCCTCTGGATCAGGCTTGATAGCTTCCTGCATACTGCCTTTAAAAACAAGTGAAAGGAAATCAGGCAGGGTTAAGGTTTTATCCTTTCGAATCATAAAGGCGGAAAGCAGCGCCATTCCCCAGGCCCCGCCCTCCCCTGCGGTCTTAAGGGTGGAGACGGGTGTGCCTGTAGCTGCTGCCATGATCTTCTGCCCTACTTCCGCTGATTTGAAAAAACCGCCATGCCCTTTTATCTCATCCACCTTAACCCCCTCTTCATTAAAGAGCACATTGAGCCCTGTGCGCAGGGCACACAATGAGGTGAACAGATGGGTGCGCATAAAATTTGCCAGGTTGAATCGTGCTTCTGGGGAACGGACAAACAGGGGACGGCCTTCGGTAAACCCGGTAATGTGTTCACCTGAAACATAACCATAACTCAACAGCCCACCGCAGTCAGGGTCTCCCTTTAGCGCCTGCTCAAGCAGTGTGTTATAAAGAATAGATTTGGATATCTCTTTACCCAGCGTTTCAAGGGCCTCTCCGAAGAGATTGATCCATGCATCGTAATCAGTGCTGCAGTTATTAGAGTGGGCCATACCCACAAGGTTCCCATCGGGTGTGGTTACCAGGTCCACCTCATGGTGTACATTTTTGAGTTCCTTTTCAAGGACAATCATTGCAAATACCGATGTCCCCGCTGATACGTTCCCTGTCCTTTTAGCCACGCTGTTAGTGGCTGCCATGCCTGTGCCCGCATCACCCTCAGGAGGTGCAACAGGGACACCAGCATTCAGTGTGCCGGACGGGTCAAGCAGAAGGGCACCTTCATCTGTGAGCACACCTCCAGCCTCTCCTGCACACAGCACTTCTGGAAGGATATCCTTAAGCTTCCATTTGAAGTTTTTCTTTTTTATGTGGTTATCAAACAGGTCGCACATATCCAAGCTGAACCCTTTTGATTTTAGATCAATGGGAAACATACCTGAGGCATCCCCTATGCCTATAATCTTTTTGCCGGTGAGTTTCCAGTGTATGTACCCTGCCAGGGTAGTCATAAAGGCGACATCCTTTACATGCGCCTCATTATTGAGAACAACCTGGTATAGATGGGCAATGCTCCAGCGCTGGGGAATCGGATAATTAAAAAGGTGAGTCAACTCTTCTGATGCAGGCCCTGTTATATTGTTCCGCCATGTCCGAAAGGGAGTAAGCAGATTTCCTTTGTTGTCAAAAACCATATAACCATGCATCATGGCGCTGAACCCCATGGCCTTGATACGGCACAATTTCACGCCGTATTTGTCATGGACATCCCGTGCCAGGTCTGCATAGCAGGCCTTAAGACCTTCCCAAATTCTCTCCAGGGGATATGTCCATATTCCATTAGTCAGGGAGTTCTCCCAGTCAAAACCTCCCGCAGCCAGGGGATTGTGATCTTCACCGATCAGGAGGGCCTTGATCCGGGTAGAACCTAATTCAATGCCCAGAACAGTATCTCCGCCTTCAATCATGGAAAGGGTTTTATCTGTTTTCATTTGATATCCTGCTTATTTTTGCGTTATCGATAACGCAATATTATTAAAGAGCCATATTTTTGTCAATTATATCTTTAGATAGTGTTCATCCAATACCTGATGTTTTTGTATGAAAGCGGTCAGCCATCAGCTATCAGCCTTCAGCATAAGATATATAATTCAATGAGTTAGCTGACAGATGAAAGCTAAAGGCTCAAAGCCTCATCCGGAATAGCCTCTTTATGGATGAACACTCGATAGATCAAATGCACCATGGCGAAAAATAATTGACTTGGATAATGAGAGATACTATATTGCGTTATCGATAACGCAACAGGCAAAGGGTCATATGGTAACCATGAAGGATATCGCTGAGGCCGCAGGTATTTCTATCGGCACAGTGGACAGGATAATCCATAACAGGGGACGTTATTCAGAAGAAACAGCAGAACAGGTCCGTAAGGCCATGAAGGAGCTGAATTACATCCCCAATATCCATGCCAGGGGCCTGAAGCAGACAAAAAAACACACCTTCAGTGTTGTCCTTCCCCACAGAGAACAGGACGGCGGATACTGGCGTCTCGTGGAAGAGGGGATACTCAAAGCAGCTGATGAGCTTATTTCCTTTGGAAACGATATCAGGATATTTCCCTTTGACCGCTACTCCTCTGCATCCTGCATTGATGCCCTTTCCGGTGCACTATCATCTGATGCTGAGGGCCTGCTTATTGCCCCATGCCGCCCTGATGAGATGAGGACGCTTCTGGAGCAAACAAATATCCCCTATATCTTTATAGATACAAATATCCCTGATCTCAAGAGAAGAACCGCATATATTGGTCTGGACTCCCGCCAGAGCGGCATACTTGCCGGAAAGCTGATGAGCCTGCTCATAGCAGGCAAGACCTCAGCAGGGCAGGATCAATATGTTCTGGTTGTTGATCCCCCTGGCAGCAATTTTCACCTTTGTAACCGCATCGAGGGATTCCGCTATTATATGGATACGGTCATGCCTGAAATAAGAATAATGACGCTAAAGGCAGAGGCTGATGATGAATTGCACTTTCACAGCAGGCTTAAGGAATTCCA
>CAZCMD010000230.1:0-6139 GCA_964499695.1 uncultured Desulfatiglans sp. | reverse complement strand
AGCAAAAGGCTTTCAAACCAAGGAGTAAGCTGACGGCTGAAAGCAAAACCCAGAATTAGTTACATTCTGGATGGACACTACCTAAAACCTAAATCTTACTTTGTGACTTTAACTGCTTTAATTCGTTATATCATTTTCGATATAAATAACTTTAGAATAAAATTAAGAATTTATAAGCCAGTTATTAAACACTTATATCTTTCCCGATATAAGTGTCAATTAAAAATTAAACATTGTGAAAACCGGCCAAAAAAAGCATTTTTGATACTTTTAAGGTCGAAATACCTTTTTCAATTGTGTTTCAATTAACATAACAGCCATTTCCCGGTTAGGAAAACATTCTCAATAAAAAGGCTATATATCAATTCTGATATAATTTAATTGACAAGAAAATATAGATTCATTTATGAATATTTTTTTCTCGCCAGACTAAGATTATTTTGAAACAAAAAATTAAAATATCCCAGCGTGAAAAAACTTAATATTTAATGAACTTAATGAGTTATTGAATAATATTACACCTTATATCATTACCGATACAAGATTAAGCAGGATTAATGGCAATGATAAACTTATAAATATGGTTTTATTATTTCAGGAGGAGATAAATGAAGGATTATAAAATGCTTATAAACGGGAGACTTGTTGATGCGGTATCAGGAAAGAGATATCCGGTAATAAACCCTGCTACCGAAGATACGGTAACAACCCTGCCTCTGGGAGGATTAGAAGAGGTTGATATGGCAGTGGAGGCTGCAAAAAAGGCCTTTCCGATCTGGTCAAAGGTTCCCCTTGCAGAAAGGTGCAGGCTCGTTAAGGAAATCGCCAGGGCTATCAGGGAAAACGCCGAAGAACTTGGAAAGCTCGATACACTGGATCACGGTACACCCGCTAGAACCGCATTTTTTATGGCAATGGGTTCGGCTGGAAATCTTGATTTTTCAGCCGATACCGCAAGGACAATGATGAGCGAGATGATCCCTGCATCCGCTAACACGCTCACATATACCAGAAAAGAACCGGTCGGAGTTGTTGCCCTTATCACACCATGGAATGCGCCTCTTATGATGATCTGTGACAAGCTTGGTTCATTACTGGCTACAGGTAATACATGTGTCATAAAACCGCCCAGTGTTGACTCACTTGAAGCCCTTAAGCTTGCAGAGATCATTTCCGGAATAGGTCTGCCACCTGGCACTGTAAATATAATAACAGGTCCAGGCGGCCTTGTAGGTAATGCCCTTTCAACACACCCTGATGTTAACATGGTTGCATTCACAGGCAGTTGTGAGACAGGCAAGGTAATAATTGAAAACGCGGCAAAGACAGCCAAAAGAATGGGAATGGAACTTGGCGGTAAAAACCCCTATATCGTGCTTGCGGATGCTGACCTGGATGTAGCAGTTAATAAGATAGTTATTTCCCAGTATATGAATACAGGCATGATATGCGCTGCACCCGGGAGGATATATGTTCATGAATCCCTTTATGATGAATTTGTAAAAAGATTTGTGGAACGCTCAAAAACAATAGTTGCAGGCGACCCAAATGACGAAAAGACCTTCATGGGGCCGGTTGTAAGCGCTGAGCACAGGGACAAGGTGGAAGGGTTGATAAAATCAGGCATAGATGAAGGGGCAACCCTTCTGCTTGGCGGAATGAGACCGACTGAGCCTCCACTAAATAAGGGTTATTATGTATTGCCAACCGTATTCAGTAATGTTACACCGAAAATGAAGATATACCGTGAAGAGATATTCGGGCCTGTGGCCTGTATTATAAAATTTTCCTCCGAAGATAAGGTAATTAAGGCAGCCAATGATAATCTCTTCGGCCTCTGTACCGCAGTATATACAAAGGATGTCAGCAAGGGCATCAGGTTTGCGAATGAGCTTCAGGCAGGGACGGTATGGATCAATGAAGGTCTTGCAGCATCAACCGATCTCCCGTGGGGCGGTTACAAGGAAAGCGGGGTAAAGGGTGTTCATGAGTTTATACAGGAAAAGGTGATATGGGTTGACCTGTACAATGGAAAAATGCAGGCATTGAAATGAATAATTAAATAAGGAGATAAACCGATGTATGGCTGGATGGGCAGGATCCTTTATGTTAATCTCACTGATTCTCGGATAAAGGTTATAGACTCAGGACCATATGTTAAAAAATACCTGGGTGGCCGCGGTCTTGGCCTGGCCCTGTATCTGGAAAACGTCCAGCCGGAGACAAAAGCATTTGACCCGGAGAACTGTCTTATCTTCTCAGTGGGGCCTGTTGTAGCTACAAGGGCACAGGGCGCTACCATGACCTCTGTAGTCGGCAAATCACCGGCCACAGTGCCTGAAGGTTACTGTTACGGCAACCTGACGGGTTATTTAGGCCCTGAATTTAAAAAGGCCGGATATGATGCTCTTTTAATTACCGGACGCGCAGAACACCCTGTTTACCTGCATATAGAGGATGACAGGGTCGAGATAAAAGATGCTTCATCCATGTGGGGATTAAACGGTTACAGGACCGGCGAATTGCTGCAACAGGCACATGGTAAAAATACACGATGGATTGTTATAGGTGCGGCAGGGGAAAACCTGATAAAAACCGCCCTCGCCCTTGCGGTTCATGATTGTACTGTATCTGCCGGTTTCGGCGCTGTAATGGGTTCAAAGAATCTTAAGGGCATAGCCATCCTTGGAAGCGGTAAAGTAGAGGTGGCTGATCCCAGGACACTGACATCCCTGAACCGGTATACCTTTAAAATAAGCAAACGCATCCGGTTGACACATGCACCGCATATCGAAGGCACCAAATACGCAGACGAACTTGAAGTAATAGGCAAGGGAGGCTGTTACATGTGCGGCCTTGAATGTGTGGCCGGCATATACCGTTATGGTAAAAAATATGTCGGGCACCGCAAGTGCGAATCGGTTGAATATTACCTCCCCTGGGCATATGGCAAGGAAGATGAACCCATAGAAACACTGTTCTACGCCCCGGTAAAGGCAAATGATTATGGTTTTGATTCATGGGAGATGAACAGTATCTGTGACTGGCTCTATGACTGTTACAAGGCCGGTGCGCTTACAGATGAGGAGGCAGGGCTGCCGCTCTCGGAACTGGGCACAGGCATTTTTCTTGATAAACTCATGGATGCCATTGCCCACAGGAAGGGTATTGGCAAAATCCTGGCTGAAGGACTGTATAAAGGAATTGACCAGGCGCCTCCCAGGGCAAAGGCCCTGTTGCGCCGCAGTGTAGCGCCTATCGGACAGAACGACATATTTTCTCCGAGGGCCTATCCCATAATGGCGCTATTCTATCCTCTGGAGCCCAGGGTGCATCACATAAATTATCATGATGTCGCATTTGTACATATCCCGTGGTCTCATGAGCAGCGCAAGCCCGGCTCAACAGGAGTAAACAATGCACTGATACGCCGGATAGCAAGAGAGCTATGGAACAGTGAGGCTGCTGCCGATTTTTCCGGGTACGAAGGCCAGGCCATGGCCGCAAAATCTATCCAGAATCGAACCTATATAAAGGAGAGCCTCGGCCTCTGTGACTGGGCATACCCTATTTCATATTCGTTCGGCACCCCTGACCGCTTTGGAGACCCGGAACTGGAGGCAAAACTTTTTTCTGCCATCACAGGTGTTAACAGTGATGTGCTCGAAGAAATAGGTGAACGTATCTATAACATGCAAAGGCTTATCCTGTTACGTGAGGGACGCAGGACACCGGAGGCAGATTTTCCAATGCCACACAACTTCACAGAGCCACTTGAAAGCCCGGCACACACCGGAATTCTGGTACCTGGGCCGGGGGACAGTGTCGTAGATACCAGAGGAAGAGTTCTGGACCGTGAAAAATACATGGCGATGCTTAAGGAATTTTACCGGCTCCGGGGATGGGATGAAGAAACAGGGCTGCCCCTCATGGAGACCCTGGAAAAGCTTGGCATCTCCGATTTTTCACCTGGCTATGTAAAATAAAAACCAGAGTTCAGGTATCCGGGCCATAGACAGCAATTCCACAAAACAACAATCAATAATCTCAGAGATAGGGCGGACACTCAGGTCCGCCCCTTCCACAAAAAAAATTCGAATCTCTTACCAGAAAAATAACCCAATATTGTCGGTCTCATAAAAAAACTGAATCTCACACAAAGACACAAAGTCGCAAAGGTAAATACTTAAAATAAAACTGTTTTTCTTGGTGTTCTTTGCGGCTTTGCGTAATAACTTACCTTTTTACAATGTTGTCAATATCGGAAATATACTCTGTTAAAAAAGTAAATTATTTCCCTTTACCTTGCACCCTGAGCCATGCGCCTTTTATTTCTACAACACAATGCTGACCGTCTTCACCTCTGTATGATAATCTATTGCTGACTTGCCGTTTTCCCTTCCTATACCTGACTGTTTAAAACCACCAAAGGGCAGGTTTGGATCAGGAGGCAGGGTGGCCCCGTTTATGGTTATCATGCCTGCATTAACCGCAGCAGCAGTCTTTATGGCGTTGTTCAGATTAGATGTCCAGATATTTGCGGCAAGACCATAGTTGGTATCATTTGCCTCCGGTATCAGGTCTTCGAGTGTATTAAAGGGTGTTGCTATAAGTACAGGCCCGAATATCTCTTCCCTGTATATTGCCGCTTTTTTGTCAACATCCACGAATATAGTGGGCTTAACAAAATTGCCCGGCCTGTCTATGCCCTTGCCACCTGTGACAAGCCTTGCGCCGGAATCAATACCCTTCTGCATATACTGGAGCACCTTGGCCTTCTGTGATGCGTTAATAAGCGGCCCCATCTCATTTTCAGGGTCCATGCCAGGACCTACCTTCATTGTTTCTGCCCTGTGCTGGATGGCGCTCACCACCTCATCAAATCGTTTTTTCTGTATAAAAAGCCTGGAACCGGCAACGCATATCTGGCCGCAGTTCATAAAGACACACAATGATGCCTCAAATGGGGCTGATTTCATGTCCGCATCATCAAATATGATGCTCGGTGATTTACCGCCCAGTTCAAGGGAGATGCGCGTAAGGTTCTCCATGGCGGCCCTGGCTATGCTTTTACCCACCTCGGTTGAACCGGTAAATGTTATCTTGTTTATTCTCGGGTCTGATACGAGCCGTGAGCCGACTACCCCGCCCGGCCCCTGTATAAGGTTAACTACTCCATCCGGCACCCCGGCCTCCTGTAACAATTCCATAAGTCTGCCTGCTATCAGGGGTGTATCAGAAGCGGGTTTAATAACCATTGTGCACCCGGTGGCAATGGCGGGTGCTATCTTGCTCACAAACATGGGCATGGGCGCGTTCCATGGAATAACCGCTGCGACAACACCTACAGGCTGACGCAGGGTATATGAAAACACCTGGTCTACATGGGGCAAAAGGGTCATGGGTGTCAATGTTTCACCAGCAATCTTGGTTGCCAGCCCTGCATAATATTTGGAAAAATTGATGCCCATCATACAGTGTCCCGGGTCGGTTGCAGGTCTGCCCAGATCAAGACACTCTATCTGGCAGAGTTCCTCACGGTTTTTATCAATAAGATCCGCAAACCTGAGAAGCATATCCTGACGCTCCGCGCCAGTCGTCTTTTTCCAGGGTGAGTTGTCAAATGCCCTGCGTGCTGCAGTTACAGCCATGTCAACATCAGTGGCTCCGCTTTTTGAGGCATGGGCAACGACTTCATTTGTTGCAGGGTCTTTCTTTTCAAAGGTCTCACCACTGGCAGCACTCTGCCATTTTCCATTAATGCAGTTTTTTAACTCCTTTGAAAGATACTCTTTTACCTTCGGTAATAAATTATACTCTTTTACTGATAAGAACTTCTCTGCCATTTTTCTCTCCTTCTTTTGGGTACCTTAAAATTTTATTTATCTTCAAAATTATCTAAAAACATAATGCAGGCTTTTATTAACCGGCAGGGGGGCTTTCCCCTTCAGATAAAAGCAACTTTACATATGGGGTTTTTGATATAACCCATATATCAATTTCGATACAACAAGTAAATTTTTTTGTAAAAAAAAATATTATGTTATAAAACCAAGACTGAGCGAAAAAGCAGAAAGGAAATGAATAATAAATGAGTGAAGATGGAATAAAGAAGGTCCGCACCACCACATGGTCCGGT
>CAZCMD010000229.1:0-6311 GCA_964499695.1 uncultured Desulfatiglans sp. | reverse complement strand
AGGTCTGGTGAGTGACTGCAACAAGATAGTATTGTTCTGGGGCAATGATTATAAAGACCCTGAAAACCTCGGGGCAGAGATAGAGTTCATGCTTGATAACACCCCTTTAAGGTTCAACCGTTCAAGCGCCATATTTATACCTGAGGGTGTGAGTCACGGGCCTGCCACATGGAAAAGCTTCACATCACCACATATGGAGATGACTATTCTTATAAACAGGGGAAACCGTGATGGGGAGATAGCTGCGGATAAGGCAGGCAGTTTGAGACATCTAACTGATCCTGAGAAATATATAGTAAGAAAACCCGCATATGAGGTCGTGGCCCCGACCCCTACCAAAAACAGGATGCACCCATCCATGACCTTCATGAGCAACAACCTTGTTCCAAATGCAAATACCTATCTTGAATTCAGCTGGATATGGGGTATACCTGACCCTGATCCACATATCTTTGAGCATGTCCATGATGATTCGAATGAACTGGTTTTTCACATAGGTGGAGACCCTGATAACCCTGAAGAGCTGGGCGCGGAGATAGAGATATACCTTGATAAAAGGCCCCTTTTATTAAAAAGGACATGCGCCCTCTATGCGCCTAAAAATGTGACCCATGGCCCGCTTAAGTGGAAGAGCTATAAAAGGCCACATATAGAGATGGCCATAATCTTTGATGCAGGTGTGCTTGCCCAGTCTGACCCGGGTGGACATCAGAAGAATATAAATGCAGAGGATGGGAAATGACCTTAAACAGTTATAAAAAATATATGGTCACAAATCCCATTAGAGAGGCGGGTAAAGGTATCAAAGGGAGAAGCGCCCCTGTAATGACCTATATGAGCAATGATCTTGTCCCTGGTTGTAACAAGTATATTGATATCAGCTGGATAAAGGGGATGCCTGACCCAAACCCCCATATTAAAGAACATGTGCTTGATTATGACAGGGTTATATTTTTTGTGGGGAGCGACCCCTTTAACCTTGAAGAGCTTGGCGCTGAGATATGCTATTTTCTTGGCGGGCAGCCCATAAAATTTAATACAACAACTGCCTTATATATCAAAAAGGGGGTTAAACACGGCCCGGCCATATGGGAGTCCTTTTCAAGACCCCATCTTGAGATATCAATCATCATGGGTCCTCAAAAGAATGACAGTGCATGGATTGACCCGGTGCAGACCGGAAAATCATCGGAAATAACTCCTCAGAAATACGATGGTGTGGATTATGAAAAATATGTAGTAAGAAAACCTCTCATACTTCAGGGGACAGATGTTACAGATGCAATGGAGAGCCCTGCCCAGATTTATATGAGCAGCGCCCTTATACCTGAGAGCAAACTGTATGTGGATTTCGGCTGGATACCGGGCATGCCTGGGATGAATCCGCCTATCCCTGATCACTCCCATGATTATGAAGAGGTGGTTCTGCTTGTGGGTAATGACCCAAATAACCCTGATGTTTTGAGTGCGGAGTTAGAGTTCTGCATAAACGATGAGCCACTTACATTTAATACAACAACGGCTATATATGCCCCTAAATCCATGAAACATGGTCCTCTTACATGGAAGAGTTTTAAAAGGCCCCACCTGCTAATGCCCATAGTGTTCGGTACGGGGTCGATTAAAGAGGCAGCGCCTGCGGGGTATAGGGAGTAAATAAAGGGCTCAGGGTGCATCCGCCTTCGCCAGGGGCTATGGTGGACAGGAGGCGCAGGGTAAAGAATGCAAGGCTTAAGGCGCTAGGTGTAAGGTTTACGGTATACGGTTTGAGGTGCTCGGTAAAGAAATAAAAAAAGGAGAAAGATTATGGTCAGGGCTACGGTATTTTATCCCTCTGGTAAAGGCAGGTTTGATATGGAATATTATCTTAATTCCCATGTCCCCTTTGCAGAAAGACTTTTGAAACCCTATGGGCTAATACGTGCGGAGGTAGATAAAGGCATTTCAGGCGGCGGGCCTGGTGAAGCAGCGCCATTTGCCACTATTGCCTGCATGGTATTTGATAATATAGAGGATATGACAAAGGGAATGATGGCTCATGATGCTGAACTGGCAGCAGATGTAAAAAACTTTACAGACATAAAGCCCTTTTTCCAGATAAGCGAAATATTAAGATAAAAATCTTAATTCTTGCTAAATTATTCTTCTTTATACTATTATTTGCAAATTAACGATTCTATTAGAATCAATGCACAGATTCAAATCAGCCTGAAATGGAGGTGGGGGTATGTTACTGGATGATATAGATCTAGCATTAATCAAGGAGCTGGAAAAGGATGCAAGGGTTAGCAGTGACGCTTTGGCAAAAAGTCTAGATATCAGTTCCACAACAATAAGGAGGCGGACAAGGAGGCTGATTCAGGAGGATGTAATCAAGATCGTTGCAATCCCTGACCTGAAAAAGCTCGGTTACTCCTTTATTGTAGGCATTCAGATGGAGCTGGATCAGAAAAAGATCGAGAATGTTACCAAGGAGCTTATTAAGCACCCGAATGTAAGAAGCGTCTGGACTATTACAGGGAGATACAATCTCACGTCAATGGCGGTTTTTAAATCCACAGAGGAGTTTTCTGAGTTTATGCGCTCGATAGTAGGCGAACTCGACGGCCTTAAATCCGTTGAAACCAATATTTACCTGGAGCTTATAGGTTCACAACAACAGGTAAAATCCTAGACCATGTGGTGAGGGGATATCTCTCACCACATGCTGAATAAATTTGAATTTTGAATCTTCAATCTTGAACCCTGTGCCTTGTGCCCTCTTTTATATCCCCATCTCCTGATTAATAAGCACCACCTTTATCCTGCCTTTAGGAAAGGATTTTTCCGTGATCGTCCATGAGTTGCATATCCTTGCAGGGCTTTTACAGTCCGCGCATCTCCCTGATTTTACGCATGGGGTCTTCATGTCCAGCCTCATGGCGTTTATTGGGGCTGCATAATTTTTTATCCTGTACATGGCGTCATCCAGGTCTGCTACTATCTTGTTTCTTCCCGCAAGTATTATCACATTCTTTGGGCCGTAGGTTATTGCCCCAACCCTGTTACCTATCATGTCCAGGTTTACAAGGTGCCCGGCCTCTGTAATCGCATTGGTACCGGTAATAAAAAGGTCGGTTAAAAGGGCCTGCCTGCGTCTTTCAGCCACCTCCTCCTGTGTGTACCTCTTGCGGTCATATGTATCAAGGATCTCATACTCCTTGCTGTTTTTAAGGGAGTCATATATGCCTGATGCAAGGAAGGTCATAGAGCCGCCCCATGAGATGCTTTTAGGCTTTATATCAGGGATGATTTCCCTCTCCACCATCTCCTTTGCATTTGCCGTATCTTTAGCGATATATGCATCAAAGTTGTTTTTGATTAATGCACTCTTTACCTCTTCGAGCCGCATAGACCAGTAAAATTCAGCCGGTTTTTCCATAGGTTATCTCCTTCCTAAATAGACTAATGCCTTAATCAAATTGGGTTATGGACATTTATATAATATTTTTAATACAATGGTGAACAAATTTCAGCATGGGATTGTCTATAGAATTATACTTTTTTGATTTTTTAACGACTAACAGGTTAGAATTTAAGTCTGTTTTAAAATATCTCCATGCATCAATTGTTACAGGCAGGGAGATTTTATTCATTCCGGTTCATTAATTAAAGGAGATCTTATTATGAAAAATATCTTTATCAGATTATTTGCGGGTTTATCATGTATGGCCTTAATCTTTTTCATGGGTTGTGCTGCCCATACCACTAACATTAACCCGAAAGACGAGATGCATTATGATGCAAGCTATGACTTTTCTGATAAAAATCAGATCGTAGAGGGGCTCGTTGCACCGCTCCTGGCAGCGCCGACTTTTCCTGTGGAAAAGAAGCCTATCCTGATCGTATATCCTGTGGTTAACGAGACATCAGAACATATCAGCACAGGCGGTATCACGGATGCAATCAGGATGAAACTCATACAGTCAGGCAGGTTCCGGTTCATTGATGAACGTCAGAGAGAGAACATACAGGAAGAGGCCATGTATCAGGATCAGGGATTTGTTGACCCGGCCATGCGTGTTGAAAAGGGTCGGCAGCTTGGTGCGGAATATATTTTAAGCGGCACTCTCAGGTCCATTAAAAACAAGCAGCCCGAACAGTGGCGGCTTAATAAAAAAGAGCGCATATATTACAGCCTTGATCTCACCATGACAGACCTTAAGACAGGCGAAATTGTGTATGTGGATCAGGTAGAGCTTGCTCGTGAGGCATCAAAACCCATTATCGGCTGGTAACTATAAGATATGCGCCTCAGATATATTCTGATAATACTTGCCTTCCTTTTATCAGGCTGTACAAGCCTCCCGCTCAAGAAGGCAAGGATGGATTTCTTTTCCGGGAATCCTGCTGAAGCGGATAAGACCCTTGGGGAGTGCAGTGAAATACCCGAAAGGGACAAGCTTCTGTGCTATATGGAAAAGGGTATAATCCTTCACTATATGGGGGAATATGAGGCCAGCAGGGATATACTTTTAAAGGCATCACAGTTTGTAAAGGATCAGGATTATATAAGTGTCAAAGACCAGTCAACCGCGGTAATGATCAATGACCTCACAACCACCTATAAGGGTGAATACTCTGAAAGGCTGTGGATTCATACATATCTGATGATAAATTTCCTGTTGCAGGGGCGGCCTGACAGCGCCCTTGTAGAGGCCAAGCAGGCGTTAGAGGTGTTTGACGAATATCCTGATCCCCTTGAAGGAGATCTTTTTACCAGGGCACTGATTGCACTCTGCTTTGAGAATATGAACCAGCCTGACAGTGCCCGCATAGAATATGAAAAACTTGAAAAGGCTGCTGGAAGTAAAGCAAAGAGGCCTGAACCGGTTACCCCCGGAAAGGGAGAGTTGGTGCTCTTTATAGCACAGGGGCGGATACCCGCCAAGGTTTCCTCTGATGTTGTGTTGCCGCCATCTATCAGGATATCTGTTCCAAGGTATGAAGAGTCCTCTTCATATTCACCTGTGGATATAAAGATGAATGATACTGTTATAAACCCCTATAATGTGGAAACAGATATGGGTGAGGTTGCAAAGGCTTCCCTTAATGACAGGGCAGCCCAGTATCTTGCCAGACAGGCTATAAGGGCAGGTGCAAAGGAGGCGATCGCACAGGAGATAGGTAAAGAAAACGAATATGTGGAGATACTGGCCCGGGTTGTGCTTTTTTTATTAGAGGAGGCAGACACCCGTTCATGGGAGACCCTGCCTGGAAGCCTCACCCTTGCAAGGGTTACACTGGATGCGGGCACCCATGATATTACTATCTCTTCAGGGTATTCCAACCCGGTCCGGCTTGAGGATGTTGATATCCAGCCAGGGGAAAGGGTGTACAGGTCTGTCAGGTTTTAGTATGTACAATATGTCATTAACTCAGGGTCATAAGGCATAGTTTTTTTACTAACCACGGAGGTCACGGGGTTTTTATTTTTCTAAGTTTTACTCCGTGCTCTCCGTGTACTCCGTGGTGAAGATATTGTCTGTTATACTTCGACTTTAGTAAGGAGTAAAAATGTCAGTCCAAAAGGATATATCTGAAACCGGAAGCAATAAAAAACGGTCAAACCCTCTTTTAATTGCCCTTATTATTTTTGGCGGTGTCATTGTAACAGCAATTGTTACGGTATGGATAACCATGATGTTCCTCTTTCCAAAGGAGTTCAGGCCTGTTAACCTGAGCGAGCGCGAAGAAAAGGTGCTTGAGGAAAAGCTATCCCGCTTGGACACAACAGGGATACATGCCGGTTCGATTAGAGAAAATTCAAAAATGAAACCTGAAAAACCCTTAAAGCCGGAGAAATACAGCGAGGAGGATGCAGACAGGGAGATCAGGTTTACAGAGCGTGAGATAAATGGCCTTATTGCCAATAACACTAACCTTGCCACGAGGCTTGCGATAGATTTGTCTGATGATCTTGCCAGCGCAAAGCTTCTCATTCCAATGGATCCTGATTTCCCGATCGTCGGCGGTAAAACCCTGAAGGTGACAGCAGGGCTTGAACTCAAATATGCAAATGGTAAACCTGTTATTGCCTTAAGAGGTGTAAGCCTCATGGGTGTGCCGGTACCAAATGCCTGGCTTGGCAATATCAAGAATGTTGACCTGGTAAAGGAGTTTGGTAATGAGAATGGTTTCTGGAAGGGCTTTTCAGATGGAATAGAAAATATACGTGTGGAAGATGGGAAGATTACAGTAAAGCTCAGGGAGTAAAAGAATAATCCTTCAGAAAAAAGGAATGGGGAAGAGGTTATTCGCCTCTTCCCCAT
>CAZCMD010000228.1:0-6324 GCA_964499695.1 uncultured Desulfatiglans sp. | reverse complement strand
ATTCACGAATACATTACCGGTGGAGGCTGGAAAGAGGCGGAACTGCCAGATAGCCTTGCATCAGAAGGGTTTTTAATGCTTTCTGCTCTTCTGGATGATTTCATGAGATGGGGGAAGCTTACAGTATGCACAACCCTGGATAAAAGAATCTCAGAAACACCTTTGACTGCTGACAGTATTGTACTCGTCACTCCTGACAAATATAAAGAAACCATTTCCAAACTTTTAAAAGAATGTGATCTCGCACTGATTATTGCACCTGAAACTGATGATATTCTTGCCAGGTTAATAAAACAGGCAGAAGATTGTGGTGTTAAAACACTGGGGTGTACCCCTGCGGCAATCCGTGTCACAGGCGATAAATGGGAATGTTATAAAATTCTATCCGAAGCAGGGCTGCCAGTACCTGAAACAACCATCGTAGAGACGGGTTTGAAACCCGTCTCTACCACCAGATCGGACGCTTTTGAGATCTCCAGAATTATCAATTTTCCTCTGGTTATTAAACCTGTTGATGGTGTCGGGTGTGAGGGTGTTAATCTTGTGAAAGACATGAACATGCTGCGCACCATACTTGAAAGTGATTCAATATATAGGGACAAACTGCTTATACAGGAATACATAAAAGGTGAGCACCTGAGTGTTTCAATCCTCTCTAATGGAAAAGAATTTATCATCCTGAGCTTGAACCGCCAGCATATCACAGAAGGAATGCCTTTCAGGTATCTTGGCGGAGAGATAATGGTTCCACCTGATATGGGAGATGAACTTCATTATATTGTTAAAAAAATAATTGAGGTCATTCCGGGCCTGAAAGGGTATTTTGGCATTGATCTGGTAAAGGGTAATACTGGATATAAGGTGATTGAGATAAACCCAAGACTCACAACATCCTATACAGGTCTCAGGAAGGTGATCAATATCAATCTGGCTGAGGCGATCTATGAATCAGTAATAAACGGCAGGCTGCCTGAAACCGTAAAAATCTCAGGCAACTATAATTTTACAAAAAAATGATAATATAGAAACTTACCGCCTCAGATTTCAGCCCTCTTTTTTGCGTTTGTCTCCATGATAAGGGCAATCTTCTCATTAGTAAGAGGGTACAGGAGGAGTATTATCAGAAATGCCGCAAGCCCGGCGCCTGCCGGGATATAGCATATAATGTTCATAAGATTCTGTAAAAATTCCTCTCCAGGTTTTATATTGGGCACATACCCGATATATCCAAGCCCTGCTGTCGCCATTGTGCCGGCAATGGCAGTTGCAGCCTTACCGGGCAAAGTCATCATTGACATTATAAAAGCGCTTGCGTCCTTACCCGTCTTATAAAACCCGTATTCTGCCGCATCCATATACATTGCCTGACGTATGGGGTAAACTGTCCCAGCACCCAGGATTGATAACACTATAATAGCAATGAATGCATAGGGATGATACAACCCGAAAATTCTCAGGATAATATACCCTATTGTCCCGCATGCCCCGGCAAAGAGATAGGTATTTTTCTTGCCCAGAATGCTGACTATTTTAGGAGATATGAACGCACTCGCAAATACTGCAAGAGATATTGAGAGGGCATATGGTTTCATTAAGGGCTCATTCTGAGCTGCATACTTGAAATAATATACAGCAAGGGTCTGGAGGCTGTATACCCCGATATTTATAAAAATATCGGCACATAGAATTGTCAAAAGTGGTCTGTTGACTATAATCTGTTTAACCATTTCGAGATTAGTCCAGTGCCTGGATGGATCAAGGTTTTTATCAGGGTCATACCTGTCATAATCCCTTACCTGATAACAAAGAAACCAGTATCCAAAGACCTGTATAATAGCAAGAATCCCGACAGTATAAAAATATCCCCATGTGGTGCTGTTTGCGCTCAGCCTGTAAAAGATATCCAGTACAATGTAAGCGTAAAATATCTGGCTTCCCATGCGAAACTGATAATTCCTTGTTGAGAGGCGCAATCTGTCTTTGCTTCCTTTTGCCAGAATAGAAATCAGACCCAGATGGGCATTATAGGCAAAGTTGAGGCTTATATGGGCTATGATATATACCAGGCTCAGGTAGACTATTTTCGCGCCATAGCTCAAGGGGAGGTTCGTAAAGGTAAGCGTGAAAAATATGCAGGTTATCACAGGGGGGAACAAAATCCAGGTCCTGAACTGCCCCCACCGAAACTGTGTCCTTTGTATTATGCTGCCGGAAACAGGTATTGAAACAGCATCCACAATGTGGGTAATAAGCATGATAAGGGCGACGTGGCCTGCAGCTATCATTGCAACATCAGTAAGAAACATGGCATAATACTGAACAGCCAGGCTCATCATCAGAGTAAAAGCAAAACTTGCGAAGCCATAGCTGCCAACAAGCAGTCCGGGGAGTCTCTTTTCCACTGGCATCTCCACAACCTAAAGCATATCCTGGCTTTAATCAAAAGGGCATATTGCCGGTTCACCTTTACATCAAATGTAATTATTTTTCAAGCTTTGCAATTGAGCCTGTTACAGCTAATCATGGAAGATTCAGACCGATGTTCATAAGGGCAGATCTTGCGCCTGTATCCGCACAGGATAGATATCAAGGCGTTTTCCGCAGGAGGTGCATCTTTCAGGATCAATAAAGATTTTATATTTATCAAGGTTTACGCTGAAACCCTGCGGGTTGTGCCCTGCTTACTTACTGTGACAGGCAGGTATTGCCATTGTGCAGCCTGTTTTTGAGGCTCTTTATTGAACAACTCCTTACTCACCACTGGCCTTTTTACTGCAGCTCTTGAGTGCAGCCAGTGCATACTCATACCCTCGGTTAAATGCCTTTATATTTATGTCCACTGTCTTTTTGGGTACTGATTCTGAGACCGTATTTTTTGCAGATTCAAGTGACACAACCTCTGTAATACCAACAAGAAAGCCTACCATGATGATATTTGCCATCATTTTAAGGCCCATCTCTTCTGCCAGCTTTGTCGCCGGGATGGCATAGTAATCAAAAGGAGTGTTAAGCTTTATAAGATCCTGGTCTATTATAAGGATTGTATTTTCAGTAATTATATCCATGTATTTGTCATATCCTGCCTGAGACATACAGACCAGGATATCAGGGACATTAATATAGGGGTAATATATCTGCTCATCACCTAAAGTCACCTGCACACTGCATGCGCCACCCCTTGATTCAGGCCCGTATGACTGAACCAGCGAACTCTCAAGCTTGTCAAAAATCGCAGCGGCCTTGCCGACAATACGCCCGGCCAGAATAACTCCCTGCCCGCCAAAACCTGTAATGATTATCTTTTTCTGCATTGCTATCTTCCTGAGTTAAGGTATCCTGCATGTCCTGTCATAATTTTCTATGCAGGTAGGACGCTGCCTGCTTACAAATTCGCCAAGAATAATCCCCTTTTCAAAATCCATATCCATCTCTGAAGGGTCCACATTATTTTTTATTATTGTTTTATCACGATAGAGCCTGAGTGTTTCCAAGGCTTTTTCCTTGTTTTTTCGGCCATAGTTAGTCGGGCATGGGGCAAGCACCTCAATAAATGAGAACCCTCTCAGTGTAAGGGCCTTTTCTATACAGGCAGTAAGTTTACGTATATGGAGCATTGTCCAGCGTGCCACATAGTTAGCGCCGGATGCCCATGCTAAAAGTGGCAGATTAAAAGGGGAATCAGGGTTTCCGTACTGGGTGGTGGAGGTCTTTGCATTCACTGGTGTTGTTGCGGCCACCTGGCCTCCGGTCATGCCATAGATAAAATTATTTACGCAGATCACTGTCATGTCCACATTGCGGCGTGCGCCATGTATAAAATGGTTCCCGCCTATTGCAAATAGATCACCGTCCCCGCTGAAAACGATTACGTTTAGTTCAGGGTTCCCGAGCTTGAGCCCGGTTGCATAGGGGATAGCCCTTCCATGAGTGGTATGGAACGAATCAAGGTTCAGATATCCAGCAGCACGGCCAGTGCACCCGATGCCTGATACCATGCAGGTCTTTTCCAGATCAATACCGCTTGAGATCATTGCTTTAAGGCAGGCAGAAAAGACCGTGCCGATACCGCACCCCGGGCACCAGATATGCGGGAACCTGTCTGTCCTGATCAGATGATCAAGGGGGTGAACCGCCTCCAGGGATGATGTCTCTATGTTTGCAACCATCAATAGATCTCCTTTATCCTCTCAAATACCTTCTCAGGGGTTATTACCGTACCCCCTGCATGGCCTGCCAGATAACATTCAGCCATGCCCGCAGCGCTTCGCATTACCTCAAGGTGTATCTGACCGTAGTTGATCTCAACAGTAATAAATGCCCTTGCATTTTTTGCGAGTGCCCTCACCTTTTCCTCTGCAAATGGCCAGACGGTGAGAAGTTTTAAAAAGCCGACCTTCATACCAAGCGCCCTGGCCTGATTCATGGCTGCGAGACTTGTCCTAGCAGATATGCCGTATGACACAAGGATAATCTCCGCATCATCAAGCAGATATGACTCTGTCATAATGATGTCATCCCTGTTATTCCGTATTTTATTTACAATACGCTCCACCATCTGGGCCTGTGCCTCAACTGTCATTACAGGGTAACCCCTTTCGTCATGAGTAAGGCCTGAAACATGTATCTTGTACCCGTCACCTGCTGATGGCATCGGCGCAACACCGTTTTCACCGGGTTGAAAAAGTCTGAAACCCTCTTTTCCACCCTCTGGTTTTGGCCTTGTAACTGTTTTTATCTCGGAGGCATCGGGTATTAATACCTTTTCACTCATGTGCCCTATTACCTCATCGGCCATTAATAGCACAGGGGCACGGTACTTTTCGCTCAGGTTAAAAGCTCTGATGGTTTCGCTGAACATCTCCTGTGCAGATGATGGTGCAAGGGCTATTATTTCATAATGGCCATGTGAACCCCAGCGCGCCTGCATCATATCCCCCTGGGCGCCCATTGTAGGAAGTCCGGTTGAGGGGCCCGCCCGCTGTACATCAACAATAACACAGGGGGTTTCAGTGCATAAGGCCAGACCAATATTTTCCATCATAAGGCTGAAACCTGGCCCTGAGGTGGCGGTCATGCTTTTAACACCTGCCCATGATGCGCCCAGAATAGAAGCAATTGCGGCAATTTCATCCTCCATCTGGATAAAGGTGCCCCCTACCTCAGGCAGGCATTTAGACAAGTGTTCAGCGATCTCTGTTGCAGGAGTGATAGGGTACCCGCTAAAAAATTTGCAGCCTGCTACCAACGCCCCCTCGGCACATGCCTCATCGCCTGTTATATAATGTACACCTGTTAGAACTGTTGGTCTCATATCTTCTCATAATTAAAGTTTGGTTATATTATTCACCTCTGAAAAAATGGCAAACTCCGGGCAGATAATCTCGCAATAATGGCAGCTTACACACTCATCCGGTTTCTGGGCCACAGGGGGGTGATACCCCTTTTTATTAAATCCCCTTGAAAAGGCCAATACGGATCGCGGGCAGAACTCTATGCAATACCCGCAGCCTTTACACCGGTCTTCAATAATGACTACCCTTCCTTTTGCAACTTTGCTAACATCGGTGTCATATGGTTCACCCAAGAATTTCATATATTATTCCTTCACCCCTTCAAATTATCCTGGATTCTTAAAATGGTTGTCCTGGATATATTAATTGGAATATGCAAATATATTAGTTTAACAGTAAAATCAATAAATTTAATTGGAAATAATTTACTCTTTTGAGATGCCCCAAGGGTTTCGTCAGGGGTATCTAAAAAACCAATCCTTTTAAAATATCCAGTCTCTTTTTGTGAAAAAATTATTTATTCAAACATGCTTTCATATCTGCATAATAAAATTATGGATAGATAACTATAAATTAGGCTGTTTTAAAAAATTATTGATAAATTAAGGAACTTTCGATAAAAATAATTGATAAAAATAAAACATATTCAGACTGTTTTAAAATAATATATTCATATATAACTTCTATGACTAAAGGTTGTAACAACGGAATATGAACCCTGTAACACATCTACTGGCAGGCTGGTCTCTGGCAGGTTCATTCAGGATCAGCCGCCGTGAACGGGCCTTTGTGACAATAGCAGGCATTATCCCGGATATCGATGGCGCAGGCATTATATATGATTATCTTTCTGCCAGCCCCGGTTTCGTGCCTTTATTATATTGGAAATACCATCACATCCTTGGTCATAATATCAGCTTTTGTCTTTTATTGTGTCTGTTTACATTCGCTCTTACAAAACGCCGGATGCTCACTACCCTTCTGGTATTTTTAAGTTTTCATATCCATCTTCTTTTTGACATTGCCGGGTCAA
>CAZCMD010000227.1:0-6427 GCA_964499695.1 uncultured Desulfatiglans sp. | reverse complement strand
TTATAAAATATTAAAAGGAGGAAGGCATGGAAATAAAGGTAAACAGAGACTCCCTTTTTAAATCGGTATCAAAGGTTCAAAGTATAATAGAGAAGAGAAGCAACATGCCTATTCTATCACATATACTTATTTCTACTGATGATAGAGCGGTCAATATTTCCGCAACAGATCTTGAAATAAGCATGCAGCAGAAAATAGAGGCAAATGTCATTACAGCAGGAAGTATAGCTGTTAAAGGTAGAACGCTTTTTGAAATTCTAAAAGAGAGTAAAAGTAATGATATATCCATAAAGGAAAAAGAAAATAACTATGTATTTATTTATGATGATAAAACCCAGTACAACCTGGCCTGCATGTCAGCAGAGGAATATCCTGTCTTTGTTGAACCTGAGGATGTTGATATGGTTGAGATGGAATGCACTGCCCTTACTGACATGATAAATAAAACCATATATGCCATTACCCTTGAAGAGGCAGGCTATAAACTTTCAGGTGTATATACTGAAAGGATCAATAGAGATGAGAGCAGTTTTTTAAGAATGGTATCAACTGACGGTCACCGCCTTTCACTTTCAGATAAAAAGATAGATAACCTTGATAAGATAAAGATGGATAAAGGTGTAATGATACCCAAAAAAGGGTTGCTTGAACTTAACAAGCTTGCATCTGAAGGTGAAAAGATCAGCATTGGTTTTAAAGAGAATAACTGCGTGGCAAAGAATGAAAATTCTCTTGTAGTAATAAGGCTGCTTGAAAGCAAGTTTCCTGATTACAGGGAGGTTATATCCATAGAGTTAAAAAACAGTGTATCCACAAACAGGAACGAGCTTCTTGATGGCATGAAGAGAATGATGATCTTAAGCAGTGAGAGTTCCAAGGGTGTACAGATAACCTTACAGAATAATATCATGGAGCTTGTCTCTATAAACCCGGATCTGGGAGATGTTAAGGATCATATCAAGATTGATTACCCGGGCGATAAGGTGGAGATGGGTTTTAATTCAAAATATTTTGTTGATGTGCTCCAGTCTATGCAAAGTGAAAATGTGATAATAAGTTTTAATGATAACTCAAGTCCATGCATGCTGCGTGGGGATGATGATAAAGGCTTTCTCGGTTTGATAATGCCTATGAGGATTTAAATGGAAGAAAAAGAGATTAATTATGGTGCCGAGGACATAAAGGTCCTTGAGGGTCTGTCTGCTGTAAGAAAAAGACCTGCCATGTATATTGGCAATACCTCATTTGAAGGGTTGCATCACCTTGTCTGGGAGATTGTTGATAACAGCATAGATGAGGCAATGGGCGGGTATTGTGACTTTATAGATATAAAGATACTCACAGATGGAAGTATAAGTGTATTTGATAATGGAAGGGGCATTCCTGTAGAGATGCATAAAACAGAGGGGGTGCCTGCCCTTGAAGTGGTCATGACCAAGCTTCATGCAGGCGGTAAATTTGATAATAAGAGCTATAAGGTTTCAGGCGGGCTTCATGGTGTAGGTGTTTCTGTTGTAAATGCACTATCAGAGATATGTGAAGTTGAGGTACATAAAGGTGGAAAGATATATTATCAAAAATATGTGCGCGGCGATGTTAATTGTGAAATGAAGATAGTAGGTGAAACCACAAAAAGAGGTACTAAAGTAACCTTTAAGCCGGACCGTGAGATATTTGAGACACTTGAGTATGATTTTGAGACCATATCCAGAAGGATGAGGGAGCTTGCCTTTCTAACAAAAGGGATCAGGATTAAGATAACAGACGAAAGAACAGGGAAGAAGAATGATTTTCTGTTTGAAGGCGGAATCATATCCTATGTGGATTTTCTTAACAAAAATAAGGAACTCCTTCACTCCCCGCCTATTTATCTCACCGGAGAAAAGAATGATATTATAATGGAGCTGGCCCTGCAGTATAATAACTCCTACAAAGAGATCATGCTCACCTTCGCCAATAACATTAATACTATAGAGGGTGGAAGCCATCTTATAGGTTTTAAATCTGCACTCACAAGGAGCATTAACCAGTACCTTACAAGCTCGCCCAAAGGAAAGAATTTCAAGGAAAAGCTTAGCGGCGATGATGTAAGGGAAGGACTCACCGCTGTATTGAGCGTTAAGCTCTCTAGCCCGCAGTTTGAAGGGCAGACCAAAACAAAGCTTGGTAACAGTGAGATAAAGGGGCTTGTAGAAACCCTTGTTAATGAAGGGTTAAGCAATTATTTTGAAGAGAACCCCAAGGTAATAAACACCATACTTGAAAAGACTATGGATGCGGCAAGGGCGCGTGAGGCAGCCAGAAAGGCCAGGGACCTTGCAAGAAGAAAGGGGGTGCTCTCAAGCAACTCACTCCCGGGTAAGCTCGCTGACTGCCAGGAGACAGATCCTTCCATGAGTGAAATTTTCATAGTTGAGGGGGAATCTGCCGGGGGTTCTGCTAAACAGGGAAGAGACAGGAAAAACCAGGCCATACTGCCATTAAGGGGTAAGATACTTAATGTTGAAAAGGCCAGGTTTGACAAGATGATATCAAGCGAAGAGATAAAGGTGCTGATAACTGCCCTTGGCACCGGGATTGGTGAAAAGGAGTATGATATCAACTCCATCAGGTATCATAAAATAATTATCATGACAGATGCTGATGTTGATGGTTCACATATACGCACCCTTCTTCTAACATTCTTTTTCAGACAGATGCCGGAAATCATTGAAAACGGCTATCTCTATGTTGCACAGCCTCCTCTGTACAGGGTGGCTGAAGGAAAGAGTGAGAGATACATCAAGGATGAAGATGAGTTTGATACCTATATATTCAACAGGATATCAGATAATGAAAAGGTAAAGGTCTCTGATACACAGGAACTCTCCGGACAGAAGCTGGTGGATTTCTTAAAGGGGATAAAAAAGTTTTATGAAAACCTGGAAAAGCTCACACATACCGGGATCAGTAAAAGGTTTATAGAATTTATGGCCGCTTTCGGGCCAACGGATGTAAAGATGTTTAAAGATCGAGAGTTCATGAATGGTATTTTAAAGACCCTTGAAGAAAAAAGATTCAGGGTCAGTGATATAAAGATCTCTGAGGAAGATGGGGAATATGAGTTTACTGTTTCCGAGTCCAAAAACGGTGGAAAGCCTTCATTTATAAACTGGGATTTTTTCACATCACCCGAATTAAAGAACATGATAACCCTTTACAATAAACATCGTGAGAACATAGTTGGTGAATATATCATTTATAATGAAGGTGAAGGCACAAAGGTTAAGGGTGCGGAAAGGCTGATTACCGAGATAATGGACAAGGCCAAGAAAGGGCTTACCATTCAGAGATATAAAGGCCTTGGAGAGATGAACCCGGACCAGCTCTGGAAGACCACAATGGACCCTGAAAAGAGAAGGCTCTTAAGGATCAGGGTAGAAGATCCGGTTGATGCAGATGATATCTTCACTGTTCTTATGGGCGACAAGGTTGAACCAAGGCGTGAATTTATACAAAACAACGCACTGGAAGTAAGAGAGCTGGATATATAAAAGAAAGGCACAGGGCGCAAGGTACATGGTACAAGGCGTGGGGTGCATGGAAAGTAAGATACCTGATGTAATTATCAGTTTTTGGAGAAAGATATGAGTCTGGATACGATTAATACCACTGTAAACATCGAAGATGAGATGAAAAAATCTTATCTCGAATATTCCATGAGCGTTATTGTTCAAAGGGCGCTTCCTGATATACGTGACGGTCTTAAGCCGGTGCACCGGCGTGTGCTTTTTGGCATGTATGACCTGAAAAATTACAATAATAAACCCTATAAAAAATCGGCAAGGATCGTCGGCGATGTAATAGGTAAATACCATCCACACGGTGATTCGGCGGTATATGATACCATAGTAAGGATGGCCCAGGATTTTTCCCTGAGATACCCTCTTGTAGACGGCCAGGGTAACTTTGGCTCCATAGACGGTGACCCACCTGCTGCCATGCGTTACACAGAGGTGCGCATGACAAAGCTTGCGCAGGACTTTCTGTCAGACCTTGAAAAGGAGACTGTTGATTTTACACCCAACTATGACGGTTCGCTGATGGAACCTTTGATCCTCCCAACCACTATACCCAACCTCCTTGTAAACGGGACATCAGGCATTGCAGTCGGGATGGCAACCAACATACCCCCGCATAACCTGAGGGAGGTGTGTGACGCCATAATAGAGGTTATTGACCGCCCTGATATAACAATAAATGACCTCATGAAGATAATTACAGCCCCTGATTTTCCCACGGCAGGTTATATTGTCGGGAGAAAGGGAGTCAGGGAGGCATACCTTACAGGAAGGGGCATTATAAAGATAAGGGCAAAGGCCTATATAGAGACGGTCGGGAAGCAAAAGGAACGCGTTATCATCTCAGAGATACCTTACCAGGTGAACAAGGCTAAATTAATAGAAAGCATGGCAGATCTGGTCAAGGAGAAAAAGATAGAGGGCATATCAGATATAAGAGATGAATCAGACAGGGAGGGCATGCGCATAGTTGTAGATGTAAAGCGCGATGAAAATGCCCTTGTTGTTATGAACCGCCTTTTCAAATTCACCCAGATGGAGAAATCCTTTGGCATCATTTTACTTGCCCTTGTAAACGGTCGGCCACAAACCCTTAACCTTAAGGAGATAATAGATCACTTTATTAATCACCGCCGTGAGGTAATAATAAGGCGCACCATATTTGATCTTAAAAAGGCCGAAGAAAGGGCCCATATAGTAGAGGGCTTAAGAAAGGCGCTGGATTTTCTGGATGAGGTGATAGCGATTATCAGGTCTTCCGCAGACTCTAAAGAGGCCAAGGCAAGGTTGATGTCCGAGTTTGATTTTTCCGCTGATCAGGCCCAGGCCATTCTGAGTATGAGGCTCAGCAGTCTTACCGGCCTTGAAAGGGAAAAGCTGGATGAGGAGTACAGGGGCCTTATCCAGGATATTACACGCTTTAAATCTATTCTGGAAAATCCGGCAATGGTTTTACAGGTTATCCGTGAGGAGACCAAGGAGATAAAAGAGAGATACGGTGATGAGAGGATGACAGAGGTTATTGACCAGGATGAAGACCTTAACATAGAAGACCTTATTGCCGATGAAGACATGGCTGTGACCATAAGCCATAAGGGTTATATCAAGAGAAACCCCATAAGCCTTTACAGGGCCCAGAGGCGCGGTGGTAAGGGGCTTACAGGGGTTGTGCCAAAGGAAGAGGATTTTGTTGAAAACCTGTTTGTTGCATCGTCTCATAATTATCTGCTCTTTTTTACTAATAAGGGCCGGGTATACTGGAAAAAGGTACATGAGATACCAGAGGCGGGCAGGATGTCCAAGGGAAAGGCCATCGTGAATCTGCTTGAGCTTCAGCCTGATGAAAAGCTTGCTACTGTACTGCCCATAGAGGAGTTCAGTGAAAACTCCTTTATAGTAATGGCTACAAGGGAGGGTCTTGTGAAAAAGACAGACCTCATGGCTTACAGCAACATTAGAACTAATGGTATAATAGCGCTCAAGATTAATGACAACGATGAGCTTATATCCGTGAGGGTTACAGATGGTGACCATGATATCTTTATCAACACCAAACAGGGTAAATCCATAAGGTTTCCTGAAAAAGACCTGAGAGGCATGGGCAGGGTAGCTGCAGGCAATATAGGCATAAGGCTTGAGGCAGGTGATGAGGTTGTAGGCATGGAGGCAATTAAAGAAGGCTCCACCATCCTTACTGTTTGTGAAAACGGTTTTGGTAAGCGCACCAAGACAGAGGAGTACAGGATACAGTCAAGGGGCGGAAAGGGCATCCTCACTATTAAAGCCACAGAGAGAAACGGCAATGTAGTCTATTCTTACCAGGTAAACGAAACAGATCAGCTAATGATCATAACAGAGCAGGGCAAGATCATCAGGCTGAGGGTTGCAGATATCTCTGTAATAGGCAGAAACACACAGGGTGTAAAACTCATTGACCTTGCCCCTGGTGAAAAAGTGGTTGGTGTTGCCAAGGTGATAGAAGAGTAAAAAGGTACAAGGTGTATGGTTCAAGGCACAGGGTGGAAAAACCTTGTGCCTTTTTTATTGATAAAAACAGCCAGTCGGACGTAATTGCAGGGTTATAACTTTTTAAACCACTTTTCTTTTATAGATTTTTGTATATCTATACCAAACAAATTTGCATTAATGATTGCCATACCAATGATATCAGCTAGCTCTTCTCCTAAGTGTTTTTTCGCTTCTTCTTCGGAAATGTATTTTTCTGGCTTTGATTTTTTATTATGAATAATCACAGCCTGAGCATACTCTCCAACTTCCTCAAATAATTTCAGTACTGCGAAATCATAATCAATTTTTACATTAAATCTTTCACTGTATGTTTCAGCAACCTTCAATATACCACTTTG
>CAZCMD010000226.1:0-6442 GCA_964499695.1 uncultured Desulfatiglans sp. | reverse complement strand
TTTTTACATTAAATCTTTCACTGTATGTTTCAGCAACCTTCAATATACCACTTTGCATTTCTTCAAATGTCATTTTTAAACCTTTTCACATTTATAATAATCACGCGGATCGGTGCTTGGGCTCATTCCAGTCCCATATTATGTACTTGTATTTCGAAATCATTTATTCCTTTTAACGTTTAGTTTACCGGCCCGCGCGGCGAAGCCGACGTGGGCTGGGTAGAACGACAGGTTATATTTTAATGTTTATTTTCTGATTGAATATTATTGCGTCGAACTGCCCAATAAATTCCACCAGCAATAGCCCCTAATAAAAAACCTAATGGACCTGTAAGGAATATGCCTAATAATGGACCCTGGTTTGCTTCAGAAGTAAAAATTATTGGACCGAAAAAACCCGCTGAAAAACCAACCCCACCTAAGATTAAAGCTCCAATTAATATGTGTGAAATTATTCCCGGATTCACAGCACCAAATTTTTTCCATACATACCATCCAGCAATAACTGAACATAATAAAGAAACAATGCCAGCAGCTATAACTCTAGGTACACCGGAAAATGTGATCAACAGGGAACATGGTACCCAAAAAACGAAAAAGAAAGTTGCAGGGACTACGATGATAACAGCAAGTAGACGAATAATAATTTTCATTTATTGTCCTCATATAACACTTAACTCAGCCTGCGCGGTTTTTATGCGCTAGGCTGCAGTGATAAGTTAGATTTTCATTTTATCTTCAATAACGCCTTTATCTTCAATAACTCAGCATTGATCATCTCTTCATCTTCTGGTTCATATTTTTGTTTTGTCGTAAATGATCTAACCATCACAAATTTTGGTTTGGCACGTATTTATTTATACTGATTATCACATAATGAGGTCCGTATATGCCCCGATATTCAGGGTCTGATGGATCTCTTTCATCAAAGTAGCTTTTAGGCTCAGCAATTACCAGAACGCCTTCATTCTCAAGAGATGGGAAAAACTTAATCATGCTCAATGCTATTGCTTGAACGTCTATATCTTTGGGTAGAATATTTTTGAATCGTTTACTACTTTTATCATAGACCCACAAACTTAAATAGTCTGTTCCTCCAGCCATCCCCCAACTATTGCTTGAAACAAGAACCCCGTTGGAGGGTTCATTCTTATTACAAAATTTTATCACTTCGAGACATGCGCCATCGACTCCGTCGACAAACTCACATTGTTGAACGGAATTGGAACTACTGGAAAAGCATACCTTGCTAGAAAGGTGTTTGGGGTTTCCTTCATTTGGAGTTGATACGGTGACCTCCCAGGTAATAGGTGATCCAATATCATTGCCTACAAATAGAGGCTCCGTGGTCCAATAATCAGCCGCAAAAGACTCGATGGTGAAAAAGACCGATAAATAGCTAACAAGAATGAATATGCACACCCGAAAATTTATTTTGGAATACATCTCTATTATCCTCTTAACCAATCTAACGTGAAAATAACGAGCCGGCGAGCTTTCCCACCGGTCACGTTGATTTTATAGTTACCTGTCCGGTTCGCTCTTGCCTACGCCTTTTAAGTAATGCTGGATGCTTTCAAGATGTTTTATTTTTAAATGCATGATATATGCTAAGAAAAAAACAATGATTGTAAACATTGCTACTAATAATTTTTCTCTTTCCGGTAAAGGATTTACATCCTTATAACCAAAAAAAGCAAAATATATTGAGATCACCGCCATAATTGACAAAATCGCAAATATTCTTCGTGCTGAGTAAAAACGATTAGCACTGTCCAACATTTTCTTGTCTCTGGATTCAATATAATTCATAGTAATCGTATCCTCTTATTTAGGTAGTTAACGGGCTCTTCAGCCGACGCGATATGCGGTCTGCGGCAAGAGCAAGGCTAGGTGTTGCTTAATACAGCATCAAATGTTTTGTCTAGAAGCCCCTTATCCTTGTCATCCTTTTGGAACGATTTCATCTTACGCAGTTTTTCAAGCTGAGGAATCATCTCATGAACCTGTAAATGCGGTAATTCGGAAATCAGTCTTAAGATGAGCGTTTTGATATAAATTGAACGATCCGTTAGTAGTTGAACAAAAGTATCTTTGTATATTGACGTTTGGGATTCTGCTGCCGCACCAATATACATGTACCTTGCACCCCAAAAACCTTCTGTCATACGTGGAATAAACAGATGGGGCACCAAATCAGCTATCTTCGAAAGTAGTATGCCCAAAGGCATATCTAGATCCCTTGGATCAATATGATAGCGAGGCCCATTATATTCAGCAATCGTATTAAAAACTTCCTCAGGTATAGCTCTTAACTCATCAACTATTTCAGATGGCGGATCGGGATATTCGCCGAACGGAGCTTTAGACCATATTTTTAAATAAGCCGCAATTATATCTAATGCTTTAGCCATTGATCCTCACCTAACGAATAAGGATAGATTGTGGCTTCGCACAATCTATCCTTATTCGTTAGATTAATTTTGGTCATTAACTACTGCACCTCAACTACAACTATGCCAGGTTGTGGTTCACTAGATAGGGCAAATATTTTATTATTTTGAGCGCCTAATATACAACTCAACCCTTTTATGTTAATCTGCTCAAAATTGAAAGTGTTTACCTCTGAGATTGCGATTCCTTGAAAAAATGATGTTGCTACATATCTAGAATTGTAAAATAAGGTTGGATCTGGCGCCCCACCAGGAAGCTTAAAATTCGTTAATTCTGAACCACTATTTCTATTATATACAAACAGCCGTCCTCCCCTGCCCGAAGTGCCAATCCAAATTGGACCTTCTGGGACTGAAGCGATTCCATATACATATGGCTTTGCTCGTAACTTCCATAGTGGTTCAAGGTTTTCATCAAGTAAAAGTACGAATTGGTCATTGACCCGCATGAACACGTCTTCACCAACTACCCAAATTTTAAGACTATCTACTTTGTTCATACTCCATTGAGATTCCAACTCAATGTCACCTGTTGTTTGATTTATTGAATAAACTCCAATCTTACCCCGTGTCTGCCAAGGCACTAAAATACTATCCCGGTATTGACGTGGCCAGCCCAAATTTCCCTTTAATTCAATATTAAACTGGATTTCACCAGTTGCTTTATTTAGAATAATAATTTGGTTATCTGCTTTAAAGTAGGAAGATAATCTGTAATGCTCAAGAATTGGGACAGATACATTTGGATAGCTATTGCTCCATATTGAATCACCGGATTCAAGTTCAATAGCCTTAATATCTAACTGAGCATGGAAAGGGGGAAGTGAATTATCCGGCCACGATGTAGTTCGCCTGCTTTTTCTGCTTAAAGCGACCGCTAAGGTATCTCCTTCTAATAAGAAAGCATCAATTTCTTCAGTTTTTGCACCTTCAAAGGCTGGTGTTTGTTCAGTCCATGGAAGCGCTGGTGGCGTTACAAACTCTTGGAGCCATTTACGTCTTCCAGAAATTATATCATAGCATTCTACATAAACTCCCTTAGCTGAATGAGAAAGAATGACTAATTTATTTTCTTTTAACCATATGTGTTTTCCGTGTGCCCATATTCGTCTAGGTACATTGAAATATTTTGGTGGTATATGCTCTTGATCAATGTCCCATAGAACATTGTTATCAGTACAAGATACAGCACATAGATAGTAATCCGAATGAATAAATATTCGATCTTCGTGAAGTAGGGCCGAAGCGGCGTCTATTAGTCCATATTTAATTCCTGCTATCCCAATGTGTCTTGTATGTATATGCATTGTTTTAATCTAACGCCGATGCTTACCGGCTGGCGGGTTTTTTCGCCAGTCGGGTAGAGCATTTTGTTAGTGTCCTATTTAAGTACCATATACGAATGATCGCCGCTCTTGTCTATTAGAAACCAATTATCACGACCATTCATTTTGGGTATTTCATATCCTTTACCTATACTTGTTTTTGGAATTTTCTTTCCTAATGCATTTTCAATCTCAGGTAGTATCCATATTGCATCATAGGTTTTGAAATCTGTTACATTTTGATAGTCCTCATATTTATCTTTGGCTCCAATTTGTTTTAATAGCAAATTTAGCCCAGCTTCGTTATGAGTGAACTCCCAGTAATGACATTTGTGAAATAGATTGTCATTAAACTTTGAGGCATAATTAACTGATACTACTCCATTAGGAAGAGAATTACCGGAAATCCGCTTATAAGCATACGCAGGATTATAAGATAATAAAAATCGGTAGCCTACATAAGCTGCAATTATAAGTAATAATGTGATTCCGATTTTTCGTTTCATTGTATTTACACTAACAGGCATTAGGTTACAAAATCACCTATTGAATAGGTTTGTTGCCTACCTATTACCTATTGAGGGTAAACAGGTTTAAGCTGAATATTTGTTAATAAAAAATTAAATCGTTAATTAAATCATTTTTATAAAGCTATTATGCAATACGAAAAACCAAATAAATCAAAGTTAATTCAGTGTGGCATTAAGAATGCCGGTGAAACGAAATAGTTTATGAATAATAAACCGATGAGACTTGGGCATTATGGGAAAAGGTGTTCAAGATGTCAATGGGTTTGGACAATTTTAAGAATTCTCCTTCTGGGCGAAATGTCAGGCTTCTTAAAGCCAATAATAAAAGAATAGGGCCAGCACCGTATCCCCAAATTTGTTGACTTTAGATTTATACCCATAATTTGTCATTTCGACCGCAGGGAGAAATCTTAACTGTTCGGTATAAAACAAGATCTCTCCTTTCAGTCGAGATGACAGAACTCCCTAAGTCAACAATATTACACCTCCTTATCCCCCTCAACACAAACCAGATATAAGCAGCTTTATCCTTGACGTTAAATGGCAAGTTCAATAGAATCCCCTTGCCTGAAAGCAAAAACATATCGTTTAAAAAGGAAAAATAATGGCACAGACAGAAAAAGTAAAGATAGGGGCAATAGGTGCAGGGAGCTGGGGTACCACCCTTGCCAATCTTCTGGCAGATAAAGGGCACACTGTTGACCTATGGGTCAGGGAAGAAGAGGTCTATGAACAGATAAAAAAGAACAGGATAAATGAGACCTTTTTACCCGGCATGAAGCTTGTTGATAACCTTAACCCTGTAAAAACATTTGCGGAGGCCTTAAAGGATAAGGATTATATTATGATGGCTGTACCATCCCATGTTTACAGGGATGTGCTTATACAGATGAAGCCATACCTCAAACCCGGCATGCAGTTTATCTCCGCCACAAAGGGGATAGAAAATAACACATTAAAGGTGATGTCAGAGGTGGCAGAGGAGATCCTTGACCCTGTCTATACTGATAACTTTGCATGTCTTGCCGGCCCCAGTTTTGCGAAGGAGGTGGTGGTAAAACAGCCTACAGCTGTAACAATTGCCTCAAGGGATATCGCCCATGCAACGAGGTTTCAGTCTATTTTTTCCACCAGCCTGTTCCGTGTATATGTGAGTGATGATCTTATGGGCATACAGCTCTGCGGGGCCCTTAAAAACGTTATTGCCATTGCTGCCGGTATATCAGATGGCCTTGGGTTTGGCCTTAATGCAAGGGCTGCCCTCATTACAAGGGGTTTAGCCGAGATAACAAGGCTTGGCGTGGCAATGGGCGCAAACCCCATGACCTTTGCAGGGCTTTCAGGCATAGGAGACCTTGTATTAACGTGCACAGGGGATTTAAGCCGAAACCGCACCCTTGGGCTCAAGATAGGAAAGGGCATGAAGCTTAACGAGATAACCGGTGGCATGAGCATGGTAGCAGAGGGTGTAAAGACATCTATTTCTGCATATGAACTCGCAAAAAAGATGGGGGTGGAGATGCCTATCACAGAACAGGTATATGAAACCCTTTATAAGGGGAAAAACCCGCTCCTTGCTGTAAAGGAACTTATGACAAGGGAACTCAAAAAGGAGCGAGAACACTAGTTTTCTATTAATTCATCTCTTTACCCTCAAATTATTGTGAGGAGCCAAAAAATTAATGGATTGCCTTGACCAGGAAAAGATAAAAACCCTCCTTGGAAAGTCTGTTTTTAAAGAAAACATAGTTATACATAATAGCCTCCCCTCCACGAATACCACAACAAAGCTACTATATACACAGGGCGCTGTCCATGGCACTGTTGTTTTGGCAGAGGAGCAGACTGCAGGCAGGGGCAGGATGGACCGGAAATGGTTTTCTCCCCCAAATAAAAATATACTTATCTCTATACTTCTTATGCCTGATATGAAGGCGGAAAACGTTTATGCCCTCACCTTTGCCCTTGCAGTATCCTCTATTGATGCCATCAAAGAGGTCTCTGGCTGTTCCGCCATGATCAAATGGCCCAATGATATATACATGAACAGGAAAAAGCTCGCAGGGATTCTGACCGAGTTCAGCATCAGAGGTAACAAACCTGCATATGTCATCCTGGGGATGGGCATGAATGT
>CAZCMD010000225.1:0-6504 GCA_964499695.1 uncultured Desulfatiglans sp. | reverse complement strand
ATAGGAGAGACATATATGACCCGTGAAGAATTTGATGTTTACCTGAAAAAATTTAACAGCAGGGATTATGATAGTTTTCTTAAATATTTTGCTGATGATAATGAATTTGAACTGGTACATATAGGCGGTTCATTTAAGACCCGGGAGTCAGTAAAAAGGTTCTATGCGTTCCTTCATGCCTATATCAAAGAAAGCGTTATCGTAGACCGTTTTGTCTCTGATGAAAATAATGTTGTGCTTGAGGTCAGGGTAAAGATTGAGGGGGTAAAGGAATTAACCGCCGAGGCAGTAGCAGCATCTGACTGGCCGAAACTCACACCCCTTAAGGTTGGGCAGGCAGCAGAGATTCCGCAGTTCATCCATTATCACCTGGAAAAAGGAAAATTTAAAAAGGTCGTTTGCGCGGAGCTATAAAATAAGAGGGTAAACACATAGGTTTACCCCTACGAGATAATATAGGTCATTATATACATAGGGGCAGACCTGCGTGTCTGCCCTGTTTTTCTGATTTTATCACAGTCACCCCAGCAACTCAAAAACCTCATCACCCAATCCAACCAGGGCATGCCCTTCATCAATCACCATGCTTTTCAGATTTGAGACCTGTTTTAATATTCTTTCATGAGACCTTTTTGTATCAATAAGAACATCCTCTTTCGCACCTATATAGATTACAGGCATCTTCAAAGATGAAAGCTCATCATCTCTAAATACCGGTATATTCCCATATCTTGGTTTACAGTTCCCGGCTGTTACATCAAAAAAAATGCGTAACTCCTGTGTTATCTCTCTACCCTTAAAGAGCTTTTTCAGTATCTTCTCCCTGCCCCATTTTCCCATCAGGGATAAAAATAGAAAAGAAAGCGCCTTCTTCACAGGAGCCAGCCCTGCAGGTGCAAGTAAAAACAGCTTACTAACCCTTTCAGGGTAATCAATAGCAAAGCGTAAAGACGCCCATCCACCAAGACTCAGGCCACCGACTACTGCTTTATCTATCTTTAAATAGTCCATACACTCTTTAATCCACTGTGAAAAATATGGCCCATTCCAGCTAAACCTCCTGTCCTCACTCCCACCCGGGTCACCGGGTATATCAAAGCAATAGATGCAATATTTTTCATTCAGCCTTTTTATATCAGCCATCCATGTGGCTGAGTTTGACATGGAGCCGTGGATAAGGATCATCGGCGGTTTGGATTCATCACCGCTTTTTATAATGAATGTCTCACCCAGAGCGGTTGGGACATATACCTTTTCCATCGATACAGGCCAGTAGCCGAGCATGGCATCATAAAATGTCTTAAGGGCATCAGGATCTTTTATGCACCTTATGTCTTTTTGATTTTCTCCTGTTTTCATTTTAATAACTCCTCCAGTATCGTTAGTATACGACCGGTGAAGTCCAGTGTCCCCCATATGAGGATCTGTATCTTAAGCTCCTCCTCAAAATAGACTGCATCGATCCTGCATCTTTTGTCCTGATCATCACCACCGCTTTTTATTGCTATCAGGGTATTACTGATCCTGATAAATTCCTCCCTCTCTTTATTTTCAACATGTACGACTGTTGAAACCCAGGGCTCAGGCGTAACATCGACCTTTGGTTTCTGCTTACGCGCAGGACTTTCATCAGGGGCATCCTTTGCACCTACAAAGCTTGTCAGGTCATTCCCATGTATCCGCCACCTGCCTCCTACCTTGTTTGCTATAAGCTTTCCTTCCTTGATGTACCTCATGATCGTTTTTTTGTGCATACCCAGAAGTTCAGCTACCTTATCAATCGAATAGAGATATTTTTCCATTCCTTTTTGCTCCTTTTTATTCATTTTTAAATGGCATATTATTCCTTTTTATTACCTTTTGTCAACTGATTATTTTATAGCAAAATGGTTTGACATGAAGATGCAAGTTATCTATCTTACTAGTTAACTAAAATTATGATTTATCTCTCGATATAAGTTTATAAACTTTTTTGGCTAAACCTGAAGTATCAAGGTGGCATGTAAAATGCCACCCTACATAATATTCAGCAATCAATGTGGGGTGGGGTTTTACACCTAATGTTGTTGAATTAAGGTTCAACTGAAGCTCCTCTCCCTGGATGGGAGAGGTCGGGAGAGGGTGTAAAAGATAGGCAGCAAAATTTATTCTGTTTATTCATCAGGGTTTCCCCTCCCCCAGCCCCTCCCACAAAGTGGAGGGGAGGTTTAAGAATTCCTTAAGCCAACAGTATTGGGTTTTATGAAGTAATAGGTTCTGGTAAAAACCCTGTTTTCAAGTTGACTTTCAGGGCAAAATAAAAAGGCTTTGTATTTTTCATTTAACAGATAACCAAAGGAGGGAATATTTATGAAAAAACTCATGATATTGTTTGTTGCAGGTCTTTTCATTCTCGTTAACGCCGGTCTGGTTTCAGCAGCAGATGATATAATAAAACTTCCTGATCCTCAAAAGGAGGGTGGGATACCTTTAATGAAGGCATTGAGCCTGAGACAAAGTACAAGGGGAGGCTATGGCCCGGCTGTTAAACTGACCATGCAGCAGATATCCAATATGCTGTGGGCAGCAGATGGGATAAACAGGCCCGGCACAAACCATCGAACAGCGCCCTCTGCGGTTGACTGGCAGAACATTGATATATATGTCACCACAGAAGATGGTCTCTTTTTATATGATGCCAAGGAACACGCATTAAAGGTCCTTGGTAAAGAAGATGTTCGCTCTGTTGCAGGACAGCAGGATTTTGTTCCGGGTGCGCCATGCAACCTTATCTATGTTGCAGACTTTGCAAGAGCCAAAGGTATGGGCCCCGATGCCGGAGTTATGGCGACAGCTGAGACATGGTCGTATGCTGGTGTAGGATTTATAGCGCAAAATGTTTATCTGTGGTGTGCTTCAGAGAATCTGGCATGTATAGTACGGGCAATGGCTGATGGAGAGGCTATAAAAAAGGCACTTAACCTGCGCCCTGATCAGCACTTTATGCTGGCCCAGACAATAGCGCAGTTTAAAAAATAATAACTATTAAGCGAGAATGATAAGCTACCCAGTAGAGACAAGGCATGCCTTGTCTCTACATCTGATACATTTCATAATCTGATTGTGATAAAAATATTTTTATATAATTCCATATAGACTTTCTATTCATTAATGTATAACTTATCGAAACATTAACCTTTCCTGTGAGATTAATATGTTTCGACATTCAAAATCACATCTTTACCTTTTTTTTGTTTTTATACTCATTTCCATCAATACCTTCGCAGAGGACCGCCTGTTTGATATCAGAACCGATTCAAAAATAGTTTCCTTTGGAGACGTTCACGGGGCCTTTGATGAGCTTACCTCGCTCCTTAAAGAGATCGGAATGATTGATAATAACCTTAACTGGGCTGGCGGAAACAGCCATCTTGTAAGCATGGGGGACCTTATAGACAGGGGGCCACGTTCCCAGGATGTAATAGATCTTATAATAAAATTGCAGGCCCAGGCGCGGGAATCAGGAGGTGCAGTACATGTATTGATGGGTAATCACGAGCTGATGGCCCTGACAGGCAACAGGGATTATGTAACACAAAATGATTACATGGCATTTGCCAGTAATGAAACAGCAAAGGAGCGGGAAGAGCTGAGGCTTGAATATTTAAAGGAACATGAAGGGCAAAATGATAAAGACTATAATGAGGAGTTTGACAGACTCTATCCTGCCGGCTTTATAGCCCTGGACAGGGCGTTCAGCCCGGAAGGGATCATAGGCAAATGGCTCCTTGACCAGCTATTGATCCTTAAAATTAATGACACGGTCTTTGTACATGGCGGCATACCATCAGAACTCATGGACAAATCACTCCTTGAAATAAATGCGGAAGGAAAGAGCCAGATAAATAGATATATCGATACTGTTAACCGCTTAAGAAAGGCTTCTGTTTTACCGGTTTATGTCGGTTATTATGACCGTGTAACATACCTGAACGCAAAAGCAAAAAAAATCATTGATGCAGACCCTGAAACAAACCGAAACATGGAGAAAAGACCAGGATGGTTTGATGATGTGCTCGGGCTATTTGAGGCACAGAATGCATGGTTCCTGAGCAGTGATGGCCCCTTCTGGTACAGGGGAACATCATTATGTAATATCAATACTGAATCATTTATTACTGAAAGGTTTCTAAAAAGGGTAAAGGCCAGCCGTGTTGTTATCGGCCACACACCAACTACCAATGGTAAGGTTGTTGATAGGATGGATGGCCTTGTGATAAGACTAGATTCAGGGATGCTCAAGAGTTATTACAAAGGTCAGCCATCTGCCCTGATATTTGAAAATGGTGGTATAAATGTACATTATGCGGGAAGCCATGAAAACCAGCCTCCGCTCAAAGAGAGTTACAGCCTTTCAATGAAACTATCCGGTATGACCGACAGAGAGCTTGAGGAGTTCCTTGCCACCGGTGATATAGCCGCTAAAAAGGAGATAGGCACAGGCATAACAAGACCTCTCAAGATAACCATCACAAAGGGTGATAAGAGCATAAACGCTGTATTTAAAACATTGGACTCCCGCCCTGTAACAAATCGTGAATATGAAGATGCAGACAGGTATCACTATGATGTGGCTGCCTACAGGCTTGACAGGATGCTTGACCTACAGATGGTGCCAGTTGCGGTAATAAGAAAGATAGATGGAAAAGAGGGTGTGCTTCAGTACTGGGTGGAAAACAGTATAAATGAAAGAGACAGAGAAGAAACAAAGGCGCCATTTGAGAGTTACTGTAAAAAGGATCAGCAATACTGGATGCGTTTTATCTTTGACATACTTATCTACAATGAAGACCGCAACCTCACCAATATACTCTGGACTAAGAATGATTTTATGATGGTATTTATAGACCATACAAGGGCCTTCAGGTTGAGTGGCAAAAGACCAAAGCAATACCGCAAGGCCCCGCTTTATGTATCAGACCTGCTCCAAAAAAAACTTGAATCATTAAACATGGATAATCTGACTGAAAACCTTTCCCCATATCTGAACAACACGCAGATCAGGGCAATCTTAAATCGCAGGGATCGTATCATTAAAGAGGCAATAAAAACCGATTAAACATCACAAAAGGATATCAAGGTGCATGATAAATTAAAACATTTTCTAATGGACACCCTTTTTCTCGGAGTAAAGACAAATCCTGAAGAGAGAAAAGGTATTATAGGGCTATTCATCTCCCTTTTTCTGATCCTGATGACCACCTATTTTCTCAAGCCTGCAAGGGAGATCCTTATACTCACAGAGAACACCGCGGAGATAAAGAGTTATGCAGTTGCAATACAGGCTGTTCTTCTGATCATTATCCTCCCCATATATGGTAAGTTTTCAAGAAAATATTCCTGTAACGCTTTTATGCGGTCAATGTTAACACTCTTTTCTATTATTCTTGCGGGTTTTTTTATTGCTGCCTATCTGGGGTTTCATATCTCTGTAATATTTTATGTATGGATCGGGGTATATACTGTACTTGTCATCGCACAGTTCTGGGCCTTTGCCACAGATCTTTTTACAAGGGAAGCAGGCGAAAGGCTTTTTGTTATTATTGCTTTTGGAGGCTCAATAGGGGCATGGGCAGGCTCAGCCATAAGCCGCATGCTGGTAAATTACATGAACGCGCAGGGTCTGATTTTACTCTCGGCAGTTACCCTTGCCATCTCCATATTACCTGTGATGTATTCTGTAAAAACCCTGCCTCCCGAATGTATACTTGATGACTGTACCCCGATCCAGTACATGAAAACATCTTTTCTGGCATGCTTTCAAATTGTCCTGACACGCAGGATACTACTGATGATAGCCCTTTTTATTATACTGTTTAACCTGATAAACAGCACTGGCGAATACCTGCTCTCATCCACACTTGAAAAGGATTTCAGAGAAGGGGTTACAGCAGGGTTAATATCCATTGAAAAATCAGTATATGTCGGCAAATTCTACAGCAGTTTCTATTCCATTGTTAATCTTACCGGCGCAGTTATTCAGTTTTTTCTCGTATCAAGAGTGCTGAGGATTACCGGTTTCAACTGGGCATTTGCACTTACCCCCCTTGTGGTTGTACTCGGATACGGAAGCCTTTTTTTCTTTCCGGCACTTGCATTTTTACGCATTGTGAAGATCTCTGAAAACAGCCTTGATTATTCTCTCCTTAACACCACAAAGCAGATGCTCTACCTTCCCTTGAGCAGGCAGGAAAAATACGAGGCAAGGGCAACCATTGATTCATTCGGGCAGAGGGCTGGTGACCTTTTACAGGCAGGCGTTGTTTTTATTGGCCTCAATATTTTTCAATTTGTTAACAAAGGGTTTATCTCTGTGGTAGTTGTTTTTGCTATTGTTAATGTGATACTGGCATGTTTCATTCTGCGTGAAAGAGGCAGGTTGATAAAATAATATATTAATTGTGTTTCTTATGATCGGGTCGAGTTACGGGGATTGCGCCCCGTAACCCTCCCACACCACCAAGA
>CAZCMD010000224.1:0-6576 GCA_964499695.1 uncultured Desulfatiglans sp. | reverse complement strand
TCTTAAAGACAGTTTAACTGCTTTTTCTAATAAGCGTAAGGATATTGTCCTTATAGGCTCGGGTGGCACTGCCACATCTCTGGCTGCCATGGCAATGAATCTTGAAGAAGATGATGTTGTTCCTGAAAGGATAAACGGTGCAAAGCTTGACAGCTTTCTGATAAAATCGATGTACGATTCTATCAGAAACCTTACCTTTACTGAAAGATGCAAACTTAAAGGTATTGATAAAGGCAGGGCAGAGGTGATCTTAAGCGGTACAATTACAGTAATGTCAATTATGAAAATTTTTGGTTCAGACAGTCTTACTGTCAGTTATTCAGATATACTTGAAGGTTTAATAATATCTTATTTGAAGGGGGGGAAAAATGAATAAAACTAATAAGATTAGATACGGATATACCTTTGATGATCTTATCCTTATCCCGGATGAATCCAGCGTACTGCCTGATCAGGTTGATGTAAAGACCAGGCTTTCTAAAAATATCACACTCAACATACCGCTTGTAAGTGCCGCCATGGACACGGTAACGGAATCGGATACCGCAATCACCATGGCAAGGCAGGGGGGCATGGGTTTTATACACAAAAACATGAGTATTGAACGCCAGGCCATTGAGGTGGAAAAGGTTAAAAAATCAGAGAGCGGGATGATTGTAAAACCCATTACAATCGAACCTGACAGAAAGATATATGAGGTCCTTGAGATAATGAACCAGTACAAGATATCAGGCGTCCCGGTAGTTAAGGGGGGTAACCTTGTCGGTATCATTACAAACAGAGACCTCAGGTTTGCAGTTGATATGAATGCAAAGGTCTCGGATGTAATGACAAAGGATAATCTTGCCACAGCAAAGGTGGGGATTACACTTGAGGAATCAAAGGCCATTTTGCATGAAAGGCGCATAGAAAAGTTGCTTGTTGTTGATGATTCAGGCAAACTCCAGGGGCTGATCACAATAAAGGACATAGAAAAAATCAAGCAGTATCCCAATTCATGCAAGGATAAACTCGGGAGGTTAAGGGTAGGTGCTGCTGTTGGTGTTGGCCCGGATATGCCGGACAGGGTGCAGAGGCTTATTGAGGCAGATGTTGATGCTATTGTTGTTGATACAGCCCACGGCCATTCCATGAATGTGCTTAAGACAATAGAAAAGATAAAACAGCGATTCAGCAGCCTCGAACTGATCGCAGGAAACGTGGCAACTCCTGAAGGCACAAAGGCGCTTATTGATCACGGTGTAGATGCGGTAAAGGTTGGTGTGGGGCCAGGTTCAATATGTACAACAAGGATAGTGGCAGGTGTTGGTGTACCCCAGATGACAGCCATTATGGAATGCACGGAAGAGGCTGCAAAATATGATATCCCGATTATAGCTGACGGCGGTATCAAGTATTCCGGCGATATTACAAAGGCTATTGCAGGCGGCGCTGATACCATCATGATCGGGAGCCTCTTTGGAGGCACAGAAGAGAGCCCCGGCGAGACTATACTGTTTCAGGGCAGGACATATAAGGTATACAGGGGCATGGGTTCAATCGAGGCCATGAAGGAAGGAAGCAAAGACCGATATTTCCAGGCCGATGTAAAGTCAGAAAACAAGCTTGTACCTGAAGGTGTAGTTGGCAGGGTACCTTACAGGGGGCCGCTCTCTGCTGTTATTTATCAGCTTATAGGGGGGGTAAGGTCAGGCATGGGGTACCTTGGATGTAAAGATATTAAAACGCTCCAGGTAAAATCCAGGTTCATGCAGGTTACCTCTGCCGGACTCAGGGAAGCTCATGTCCATGATGTTGATATAATAAAAGAGGCCCCGAACTACAGAGTAGAATTATGAGCAACGGTATTTATGAGAATAAGATACTGATACTTGATTTCGGCTCACAGTATACCCAGTTGATAGCGAGAAGGGTGAGGGAAGCGCAGGTCTATTGTGAAATCCATCCCTTTAACCTTTCATTGGAAAAGATAAAGGAGTTTGCCCCAAAGGGTATTATCATGTCAGGAGGGCCGGCAGATGTCTTTGCCAAGGATGCCCCGCTTTCCGATAAAAGGATAATCGGGCTTGGCATCCCTGTCCTTGGTATATGTTACGGCATGCAGTTTATGACCCAGGTGCTTGGCGGGGTAGTCGGCAGGGCAGCGGATAGGGAGTATGGTAATGCCATGATAAAGATCATGGATGACACAGACCTGTTTCATTCCTTTGAAAAAGAGAGAGATGAAAAGGTTTGGATGAGTCATGGCAACCGTATTGATGTGGTGCCCGAGGGTTTCAGGGCGATTGCCAGCAGCCCGAGCAGCCCTGTGGCAGCAATGGCTGACTCAAAAAGAAGGCTCTACGGTGTGCAGTTTCATCCGGAGGTTGCCCATACTCCAAACGGGCTCAAAATTCTGAATAATTTTCTCTTCAGGATATGCGAATGCAAACCCTCTTGGACAATGGAATCCTTTATTAAACAGACTGTAAAAAGCTTAAAGGATAAGATTTGTGACGATCATGTAGTCTGCGGTTTATCAGGCGGTGTGGATTCAACTGTAACAGCCATACTTCTTAACAGGGCAATTGGTGACAGGCTCGTATGTATCTTTGTGGATAATGGTCTTTTAAGAAAGAATGAAAGTAATGAGGTTATGGATCTCTTTAAGGACAGATATAAAATAAATATCAACCTTGTTGATGCATCCAAGCTTTTTCTAAATAAACTTGAAGGGGTCACTGATCCTGAGAAAAAGAGAAAGATTATCGGTCATGAGTTCATATCTGTATTTGAAAAAAAGGCAAGGGAACTTGGTAATATAAAATATCTGGCACAGGGTACACTGTATCCTGATGTAATAGAGAGTGTGTCTTTTAAGGGGCCATCTGCTACAATAAAGAGCCATCATAATGTAGGCGGTCTCCCTGATAAGATGAACATGTCCCTTGTTGAACCACTGCGAGAACTTTTCAAGGATGAGGTGCGTCTTTTAGGCAGAGAACTCGGGTTACCTAATGAGCTTGTTTTAAGACAGCCGTTTCCCGGCCCTGGCCTTGCTGTAAGGGTACTGGGTGAAATCACAAAGGAGAGGCTTGATACACTGCGTGAGGCCGATGCAATAGTCATAGAAGAGATCAGGTCTGCCGGTCTGTATGAAAAGGTATGGCAGTCATTTGCGGTGCTATTGCCTGTAAAGACCGTCGGTGTTATGGGTGATGAGAGGACATATGAAAATGTTATTGCGGTCAGGGTGGTGGACAGCCTTGATGCCATGACAGCGGACTGGACACGCATGCCCTATGATGTCCTTGAGAAGATTTCAAACAGGATAATTAACAGTGTCCGGGGTGTTAACAGGGTTGTATACGATATATCTTCAAAACCTCCAAGCACTATAGAATGGGAGTAATATTTTTAATAGAGATGGATGCTTCAAGGCATATGCATTTTTAATACATCTAAAATGACTTACATCTGATTAAACATTGTTTTATGGAGAATATCATGATGAGAAACCCACCATTTGACCCGAAAGAATTAAAGGTAGTGTATGAAATACCCGAAAGCCCCAGAATGCCAGCGATCAAGATATATGATTATCCTGTTACTATAAGAGAGGGCGTGGTTGCTGCATTTAAAAGAAAACCCCTCTGGCAGGTTATTGACCCTGAGATAAAGATTTTTACACCCGGGATCATTCCCGATAATGTTGCGCGGTCATTTGTGTATGAGGCAAACCCGTTTGATCCAATGAATGGCGGCGGAAAGGACATGTTCGGCATCGAGTGGGAATACATACCTGTTGCAGGCGGTTCCATGGTGCGGCCCGGAAAGCCATTCATGGATGATGCTAACAAGTGGTATAAGATGCTCAAGTGGCCTGATATAGATAGCTGGGGCTGGGAACAGAGCGCAAAAGATAACAACGGCACATACCTGAAACCGGAGATCTTCAACATGGTCTGGTTTCAGACAGGTTTTTTTGAGCGGCTGATCTCATTTATGGATTTTGAAGGGGCTGTTATGGCCATGATAGATGAGGATCAGAAAGAGGCGGTAAGGAAACTATTTAATAAGCTCGCTGACCTCTATATAAAGATACTCGATAACTATATGCGCTATTATAAAAACATAGATGGTTTTTATTTTCATGATGACTGGGGTGCGCAGAAAGAGACCTTTTTCTCGCCTGGTACTGCACTTGACCTGATTGTACCACCCATGAAAAGGGTAACGGATTTCATCCACTCAAAGGGCAGGTTTGCTGAACTGCACAGTTGCGGCATGTTGTCAAAACAGGTGCCCAACATGATTGCTGCAGGCTGGGATGCATGGGGCGGGCAGATCATAAATGATTTTGAAAAGATATATAATTTGTATGGCGATAAAATACTTTTGGGTGTTGTCCCTGAGATGTTTGACCCTAAAACCATTTCAGAGGCAGAACAGAGGGCAATAGCAAAAAGGTATGTGGAAAAATACTGCAACCCTGAAAAACCAAGCTTTCTTCACAGATATGGGGCGCAATACTTAACACCAGTCTTCAGGGAGACTCTTTATATAGAGTCCAGGAAGAGATACAGCAGATAATTTGTGAAAGGTGACGGTTAGGTTATCAGGTTATATATCAACAACCTTATAACCTAACAACATTCCACTTTACGTCCCTTATTAAGTCGCTCTTTATATATCTATGATGCCTGATGGTTGAGGTATCGTTGTTAAATATGAAGTAAAAATAAGATAGAATACCTGTGTGAATGTTCTGAAAAAAACATAAATGGAGTTTTTATGTTTTTAAAAACAAAATGTGTTGGTATTATTAGCCTACTAGTTATTTTATCTCTTCAATTTGGTTGTATTAGTATCAGAAATTCACTCCAAACTGACCCTTGGTATCTGGATATACCAGATACTTTACCTCCAGCATGGGATAGTAAATGGAAAGAAATTGGAAAGGAAAATATATTCGAAGTAACTACCGAAGATGAGACTAAAGCTTTACAACTTCTCAAAGATTTAAAATATTTTAAAATAGAAGGGGATTATAAACTTTTAATAAAGAAACCAATGTCTCATTTGAAAGGTGTTCCCTATTTATTGAGAGCTGTTGTTTATAATGAAGAAACGGGCTCTTATATGATTTCATATTATAATAATTTAGTTCGTGTACATCATGGTTCATTAGGGCGTTATCATGTACCAATGCAACGCAAAACAGTTATTGCATTTTTACCATTTGAACCTTTAGATGTGTACTCTACTTGTTCAATGGCGCGTTAACCGGTAGGTTGGGTTTAAACCCAACATCCTTTTAATGATAGTTAAAGGGTGTATGATAGCTTTCTTAATATGGGTTGATGGATACTATTGATTTGTGAATATTGTTGGGTTGATTCGTTTAACCAGATATACATGTCTCATTCATTAACTGATCTAATTTGGGATTAATAGATGATTTAGTTGTGAAACATAGGGTCAATTTTCCTTCAGCTTGTTGAAGCCCCCGGGCAGGGAATTCAATTAAGGAGATATACTTATGCGATACTTTATACTATTTTTTATAGTAGCTGAATTGGTTTATGCAAGTTTAGGATTTTGTTTTACAATACCTAAAGAAATGACAAAACTAAAAAATGAGGATGATGATTTTGCCTTTTTTTTACAGCGAGTAGATGAAAGTCTTGAACAAATGAAAGGAGAAGTTTGGCTTATATTAACCATTATCCCAAAGAAACCAGAGAGATGGGAAAACTCCGAAGTGTCTATTAACATTTTTAATGGAAATGAACTTATTGTTAAAGCATCTATAAATGAATTAGAAGAATATGAATTTGTAAAGCAGATCGGAGAAAGACCTGAAGGTGCTTCCCGTTACTTTGTAAGTATTAGTCCAAAATATTTAGAGCACTCATATCTGTATTTTTCCACTTTCTACGCAAAAGATATAGAAGAAAAAAAAGTAAATGGACTTACGCAAATAACAATAACGGATACTGTTAGCCTATATATGCTAAAGTTCAAGGATTTTATTAAAATTGAAACCCGTGAAGAAGTAAAACAATAGGTGTCACCTATTAAAGGGTTAGCGGTTGTAACAATACACACTCAACACGAACCTCTCTCTTTTTGTCCTGATTTTAACATGCCGCACCTATGGTGTTGGTTGTAAAAGCATGTATGAAGCGGGATGCTGCAAGGTTGTAAGGTTGGTGATATTTAACCTGATAACCTTGCAGCGTTCCCTAATAAACACGCAAATTCCGAATGGAGTATTTTTCTGTTAACTATCTAGTACCCATCCAAAAACTGTCGTCTTTGATTTTAGCAGTCAGCCTTTAGCATTCAACATCTTGTACCATCATAGCCTTGTGCGACGGCGGTTCAGCAAAAGGCATTAAAAATAAAGAGTTAGCTGAAAGCTGATCGCTGACAGATGAAAGCTACATCCAGGTTTTCTTTTTTCCGGATGGATACTATTGTCGTGTCAACGATATACTGTCTTAAGGTGTCATTTCGACCAACGGGAGAAATCTTTATATTCTTTTAAAAGCAAGATCTCTCCTTACAGTCGAGATGACAGTTGATGCATGA
>CAZCMD010000223.1:2398-6628 GCA_964499695.1 uncultured Desulfatiglans sp. | reverse complement strand
GGATGTAAAAAATCCATTTGATATCCTTAAGGGTATTTCCAGAAGGTATACTCCGGTCATGAGCCCTGATCTTCCTCCATTTCAGGGCGGGCTTGTAGGGTATGTTAATTATGACCTTATACGAAAATGGGAACGGCTGCCGGATATAGAGCCTCTGGATAGCTCTCTCCCTGAATCAATCTTTACTGCCAGTCAGAACCTGATCGTATTTGATCACCTTACCCATATGATGAAGGTGATCTCCTTTGCTTATATAGAAAATGGGTGCGATATAGAGGGGTGTTACAAAAAGGCCTGTAACGAGGTTGATGAGACCATTGCAAAATTAAAAAAGCCGGTCTGTGATAATGATAAAGGTGTAACGATATCCGAGCTCAAGTCAAATTTTGGAAAAGAGGCATTTGAGGATGCAGTAAGAAAGGCCAAGGAATATATTGTAGCTGGGGATGTAATCCAGGTTGTTATTTCACAGCAGTTTACAGGTGAAATACAGGGTGAAGATTTTCAGATTTACCGCCAGTTGAGGAGCGTTAACCCTTCTCCATACATGTTTTATCTTAATTTCGGAGACATAAAATTCATTGGGGCCTCGCCTGAAATCCTTGTAAGGCTGACCGATGGCAAGATTGAACTCAGGCCCATCGCAGGTACCAGGCCGCGAGGCGCTACTGATGAAGAAGACCTTAGACTTGAAAAAGAGCTTATGGCAGACCCAAAGGAAAGGGCAGAGCATATCATGCTTGTTGATCTAGGTAGAAATGATGCGGGTAAGGTTGCTGCGCCTGGTTCCGTAAGCGTGCCAAGACTGATGGAGATAGAACGTTATTCACATGTCATGCATATTGTCTCACGGGTTGAAGGCACCCTGAGAAAGGACAGGGATTGTTTTGACCTATTCATATCATCATTTCCGGCGGGCACTGTAAGCGGGGCGCCAAAGATAAGGGCAATGGAGATAATAAGCGAGCTTGAACCGGGGCAGAGAGGCCCATATGCCGGGGCAGTTGGTTACTTCGGGTTTAACGGTAACATGGATTTCTGCATCACCATCAGGACCATAACAATTTCAGGTAACAGGCTATCCATACAGGCCGGGGCTGGCATTGTAGCAGATTCAGACCCTGACGAGGAATACAAGGAAACCATCAGAAAGGCCAGTGCAACATTTAATGCACTGGAAAGGGTAAAGGAACGATGATACTCCTCATAGATAATTACGACAGTTTTACATACAACCTTGTCCAGTTGATAGAACCAATGGGACAGGAGGTAAAGGTATACAGGAACGATGAGATAGACATCCCATCTATTAAATCCCTTTCTCCTGACAGGCTGATGATCTCTCCAGGGCCATGCACCCCGGCAAAGGCAGGAATCTCCATCAGTGCAATACAGGAGTTTGGTAAAAAGATCCCGACACTTGGTGTGTGCCTCGGGCATCAGGCAATAGGAGAGGCATATGGAGGTGTTGTTATCAGGGCAGGCAGGATCATGCACGGAAAGACATCCATGATTATCCATGATGGAAAGGGGATATTTAACGGGCTTCCAAACCCGTTTGAGGCGGTGAGATACCATTCCCTTCTGGTGGAAAGGAAAACACTGCCTGCATGTTTTGAAATAAGCGCCTGGACAGATGAAGGCGAAATAATGGGATTGAGACACAAAGAGCATCCGGTTAATGGTGTCCAGTTTCACCCTGAATCCATACTTACTGATGCTGGTGGATTACTCTTGAATAATTTCCTGAAATCCGGAGGAAATCTTTAATGATACGCGAATATATAATAAAACTTGTAGATGGTGTAAGTCTTTCTGAAGCTGAGATGGAAACAGCCATGGATGAAATCATGTCGGGAGAGGCCACACCGGCGCAGATCGGATCATTCATCACCGCCCTCAGGTTAAAAGGTGAGACGGTTGATGAGATAACAGGTGCTGCAAAGGTAATGCGAAAAAAGGCTATAAGGGTAAACATAACCCCTTCAAGGTTAAGGGACGGGGTAATCCTTGATGTAGTGGGCACTGGTGGTGACGGTGCAAAGACATTTAATGTATCCACAGCCGCAGCATTCGTGACAGCAGGCGCGGGTATTACAGTTGCCAAACACGGAAACCGGGCAGTATCAAGCAGGTGTGGGGCAGCGGATGTACTCGAAAACCTGGGTGTAAACCTGAAGATAAACAGCTCGGATGTAGAAAGATGCATTAATGAAACAGGCATAGGTTTTCTTTTTGCCCCCATGTTTCATGGTGCCATGAAATACGCGGCAGGCCCAAGAAAAGAGATCGGTATAAGAAGCGTATTTAATCTTCTTGGCCCACTAACCAATCCTGCCAATGCAACAGTGCTTTTACTTGGTGTATACAAAATAGACCTGACTGAAAAGATCGCCATGGTGCTTAACAGGCTCGGGACAAAAGAAGCATTCGTTGTATGCGGTGAAGGGAACCTTGATGAGGTCAGCTTATGTGGTTTTACAAAGGTATCCCATGTAAGAGAAGGGAAGGTAAGCACATTTGACATTACACCTGAGGAATTTGGTGTTTCACGGGTCAAAATGGATGACATCGCAGGCGGCGATGCTGCTCAAAACGCACAGATCATAAAGGATATCCTTGATGGTAAGCGAGGGCCCAAAAGGGATATGGTACTTATAAATGCCTCTGCTGCATTTGTTGCAGCAGGCTATGCAAAGGATTTTAAGGAAGGCGTAAAACTTGGAGAGAAGACTATAGACTCAGGCAGGGCAAAGGAAAAGCTGGTAGAATTGATCAGGTTTACAAATAGTCTATCCTGATTGTTTTGCCCTACACCCTGTGCCCTGAGCCTTGAACCAGCTCAATTTGATTTAAAATATTTTAAAATTGAAAAGATGTAATAATCGTACTTTTAATATAAGGCAACACCCATGCACCAGAAATTAAAGGAAATAATAGAACAGAAACACAAAGAGGTAGCCAAACTTAAAAAGGAGGGTTTATCTCAGCCTGATATTTATATCCCCACATTAAGGGATTTTAAGAAGGCAATATCGATTTCCGGCAGGATCAACCTGATATCTGAAATCAAATTCGCTTCACCTTCTGCGGGAACAATACGTGATACCGGTAATCCTGCCGAGATAGCGATTACATATGAAAAGGCAGGGGCATCTGCAATATCCTTCCTGACTGATAAAATCTTTTTTAATGGCGAGATAAAAAACCTGCCTATAGTTAAAAAGGCTATTACGCTACCCATATTAAGAAAGGATTTTATAATCGATGAGATCCAGGTAAGGGAGGCCTTGATTTACGGGGCTGATGCAGTACTGCTGATTGCAAGAATTTTAACAGAAAGCGAGCTCAGGGATTTTATTCAACTTGCAGGAGAACTTGGTCTTGCCACGCTTACAGAGGTTCATGATATGGATGACCTTGATCTTGCCCTTAAATGCGGTGCTGATATTATAGGTATCAATAATCGTGACCTTGATACATTTGATGTGGATATCATCACAACCATGAGACTTGCTGAAAAGGTACCTGACTCATGCATCCTTGTAAGCGAGAGCGGGATAACCTGTGGTAACGACATCAGGAATCTCATGGACAAAGGTATAAATGCTGTGCTTGTCGGTTCTGCCCTCATGTCAAGCGGAGACCCTGGAGAAAAGGTAAAAGAACTTGTAGAGGCAGGAAAAGGGAATACTCAGAAAAGAGAAATCGGGCAAATTATGCTGAAAGTAAAGATATGCGGTATTACAAATTATGATGATGCAGCCATGGCAGCGAGCCTTGGCGCTTATGCACTCGGATTTATTTTTACTCCAGTGAGCCCCAGGAAAATAGAACCGGCCACAGCAGCAGAAATAATAAAGAGGCTGCCACCTTTTATTAAAACAGTTGGGGTATTTGTTAATGAAGATATAGATAAAATTAGAGATATTGCAGCTTACTGCGGGCTTGACGCTATTCAACTGCACGGGGATGAGACCCCTGAAATATGTGAAACCCTTATGCCCAGGACAATAAAGGCCATCAGGGTAAAAAATGATTTTGAAGCATCCGGGTTATTATCATACAGGGGAAAGGTAAGGGCCTTTCTGCTTGATACCTATTCTGAAAAGGCTGTCGGCGGGACAGGAAAGACCTTCAACTGGAACAGGGCCGTAGAGATTAACTCTACAGGTATCCCGATAATACTTGCCGGGGGACTTACCCCTTCAAATATAGTTGAGGCAATAA
>CAZCMD010000223.1:0-2388 GCA_964499695.1 uncultured Desulfatiglans sp. | reverse complement strand
GTTGGTTCGAATCCAGCTCCCGCTACCATTAATAAATAAAGTAAGGCCCTATGGGGTTGACATTAACAGCGGGATTGAGAAAAGCCCCGGCATAAAGGATCATAGGCTTATGAAGGAGCTTTTTCTAAATATAAAAGGAGCATTTCAATGATCACAACAAAATACTATGGCGCATTTGGCGGTGCATATATCCCTGAAATACTGGTTTCAACATTCGAACAGCTTGTAAGGGCGTTTGAGGAGGCAAAAAGGGACCCCAGCTTTTGGAAGGAATATACTGACATAATGTCCAATTATTCCTGCCGGCCAACACCCCTTACCTATGCAGATAACCTTACAAAATACTTTGGCGGCGCAAGGATATATATCAAGAGGGAAGACCTGAACCATACAGGCGCACACAAGGCAAACAATGTCATGGGACAGGGGCTCTTAGTTAAAAAGATGGGTAAAACCCGTGTAATAGCAGAGACCGGCGCAGGCCAGCATGGCGTGGCAACAGCAACAATGGCAGCGAAGTTCGGTTTTGAATGTACCATCTATATGGGAGAGAAGGATGTTGAAAGGCAGAGGCCTAATGTCTTCTGGATGGAACGGCTGGGTGCAACGGTCGTCCCGGTAACTGACGGGACAAGAATATTAAAAGACGCCATTAATGAGGCATTCAGGGACTGGTCAGCCAATATGGATAATACCCATTATGTGCTCGGCACAGCCTGCGGCGCGCACCCGTTCCCTGAAATGGTAATGTACTTCCAATCCATTATTGGTAAAGAGGCTAGAAAGCAGGTTATAGATTTGACTGGTAAGCTTCCAAAGAGGGTATATGCCTGTGTGGGAGGAGGCTCAAATGCACTCGGTATATTCAGCGGTTTTTTAAATGACCCTGTAGAGCTTGTGGGTGTTGAGGCTGGCGGAAAAGGGCTTGATTCAGGTATGCATGCATCAAGGCTTGCGAGTAAAGATGGATCGCCAGGGATAGCACAGGGATACAAGACCTATTTTCTGCAGAACAGAGATGGGCAGATGAAAGAGACGCACAGTGTCTCAGCAGGGCTTGATTATGTGGGGGTCTCACCAATACTGGCAGACTTGAAGGAAAAAGGAAGGGTAAGGTTTGAGGCAGCGACCGACAGAGAGGTGCTTGAGGCATTCACCCTGACACTTAGGAAGGAGGGACTTATCCCTGCACTGGAGTCATCCCATGCATTTGCACAGGCATATAAAGAGGCAGGTTCATTAACAAAGGATGATGTCATCATCATTAATCAGTCAGGGAGAGGCGACAAGGACATCTTCACAGTGGCAGATGCATTTAATGACCCTGAATGGCTGAAATTTATTAAGAAAAAGGCAGGAAATTATGTCGCTTGAAAAATATATAAAAGAACAACTGAGTAAAAAAGAGATATTGCTCATGACGCATATTGTGCTTGGCTACCCTTCTCTTGATGAGAGTTTCAGGATTATCGAGACAATGGTAAAGGCCGGTGTTGACATCATGGAACTTCAGATACCATTTTCAGAGCCTACTGCTGACGGACCTGTGATCGTTAAGGCAAACCAGCATGCTATTGATAATGGCACCACTGTTGATGCATGTTTGAAACTCGCGGGCAGAGCTGCAAAGGCATTTGATATACCTTTTCTGATAATGACCTATTACAATGTGCCATACAGGTATGGCATCAGTGATTTTACTTTTAAAATGGTTGAAAATAATCTTGTGGGGACAATCATTCCTGATCTTCCACCTGAAGAGGGAACAGAGTTTCTTAATGCAATGAACAATAAAAATCTTGACCCTATCTTTATCTTTTCTCCCACGACTACTGATGAAAGGATGAGATATCTCTCTTCATTTGCAAAGGGATTTATCTATTGCGTGGCAAGAAAGGGGGTCACAGGGAAGGAAACAGATTTTTCCAACGAATTATCTGCATATCTTAAAAGATGCAGAGAAGCAACATCACTCCCCCTTGCAGTCGGGTTTGGAATAAAGCAGAAGGCGGATGTGGATTTTTTAAAAGGGAAGGCAGATGTTGCAGTGATAGGGACACAGTCCATCAGGGCAATGGAAGAAGCTGGGATAGATGCTGTTGGAGGGTTTATCAGAGGGTTGAGATGAAAAATCAGGAAAGAGAAAACAAAATTCAGGAAAAAGTAAAAACCGGCCTATAAAAACCCCTGTTTTCTCTTTTCTCTTTTCTTTTTCTTAAAGCGCCCTTACAATCTCAAGCCAGCCCGGCTTCTCTTTCATTACTTCTGTAATGGTACTATCAGACCCTGCAATCTTTACAATCCCTTTACCTTTAACGATATTGAGAAATTCCGAAAAAGCCCTGAAATCATCTTTGCCAGTACTCAGGATTTCATCCCTGATCTGCT
>CAZCMD010000222.1:0-6636 GCA_964499695.1 uncultured Desulfatiglans sp. | reverse complement strand
CTGCCCACATAACCGAAGTCACCGCCTGACCAGAATGTATTGGTTCCGCCGCCAGTAACAACGATGTGTATGGATGTTATTGATTCATTGTTATCAGTTGTTGCGAGCAGGCTTGAATTACCCATTCTTCTGCCCCTATAGCGTGAAACAGGCACAACCGCATCCTCTCCCCTTTTAAGCCACCCGGCAAAAGGTTCAATGCCCTCTTTGGCCTTTTTGAGGTTGTCCCTGTTTTCTGACCAGTAGAGCCAGCCAGGGGTCCCTGTTTTTTCAATCAGGTATTTTGCAAAGTCATTTTTAGTATTGTATCCCTTTGAGGCTACATCGGCTGCAACTATGGGATCAAGGATAAGTGTCGCCTGGGTAACACCAAAGGAGAAGAAATTCTCAAGCCATCCCCTTATGACCTCATGCTGTGGCAGGGGTGAATACCATGCTATGTCATTTAAACTCCACCCGCTGAATACGCTGACAACACTCTCTGATTTATCAAACCCTTTCTGTACATGCAGGGGATCCCAACCTTTTGGTAAGCCTTCCTCATTTTCCGGGAAACAGATATTATTATAATTAAGCTGGTTCCCCTGGCTCCCCAGGTATGTCTCGCCCGGCTTTCCGGAATTTCCAAGGTTTTTTGCGATAAGTGTCCAGCACCTGCCTATGGTCGAGTTGGCCCGGTTTACCGGCCCCAGGGCACCTATGCCTGTATTCATACCGATCTCTTTCACAATCGGACCGTTCACCACTACCATCCTTGCAAAGGATGATGTGGAGCTGAACATGGATGTCACGCCCTTTGAGGCTACTGCTAAAATAACCGGGAAGTACTCAGGTTTGGCCCCTGCCATAACAGCGTTAACAGCAACCATTTCCACATTGTAATACCATGCCTCATGGGGTGGGGATGGCCGCATCTGGCCCACCCATTCATCAGGTTGATGGCTTGTTGCACTGAGCATCTCTTTAACCTTTTCTTCGGTCGGAAGGATTATCGGGTTTCCATCTGTAAAACCCTGAGCATGAAAAAATTCCATCAGGTTTTCAGGGGTATCAGCCGGAAACACCCTTGGGCCGCGGTCTCTCTCAAGAAACCCTGCCTTTGCATCTATTGCTGAAAGGGGCATAGTCAAACCTGAGTATATCTCCTCAAGCATGGGTTTACCTGATATCGGGTCATTACCTGCAACATATTCCCTGCACAATTCCGCAGGCCTGTCTGTAATGGGGTGAGGCGTATAGTGTATACGCAGGTTGGGAATGCCCTTTTTAAATGCTGTAGTGGTCACCAGTTCCTGGAAACGACTGGTAATCATGGGGACTGCCGGTACGCCTGTTCTTTCAATGGTTACTGCATGGCCGACAACTGCCGGAGAGCAACTGCTTCAATGCCCGACAAGTACAATGGCCCCCTGGGCTTTTGCCTTGATCTCCTTCCATAAAGCAGGGTCATCATCCATGTACCCGCCGGCTTTTTCTTTAAGAACCCATGTGGTTTTGGGGTATTTTGATTTTAATGCAGCATAGAGTTCATCAACAAAGGGTTTTGTGTTGGGGTATTTGATATCCACAATATAAACCGTTTTATTATCCAGTGTCGCTGGCCGTTTTGCCATTGGGATCTTGCGGATCTCAGGCTGGATGCCCCTCGGGTTCATTACGACAATCTTTCCATCTTCAGATGCAGCGAGAGAAGATGTAATTATGAATGAAAATAAAATTGTTATGATAGTGTAAATTGATCGGTGTTTCATTTGCTACTCCTATTCAGACAGGTGAATAAAAAAATGAGTAACATTACTCAAAAAATTAAGAAGGATTATATACCTATATCCTGGAAATTGTATAGTCAAAAAGAGACTGTTTATGCAGGGCGTATTATGACACCTGATTACGCCCTGTATATTCGTTATCTCATAAAAATTAAATTTATTTCGATTTTGAGTGTTTTCCAAAGAACTCATAAACAGCCGGAAGTGCAGCAGTAATAACCGGCCCGTGGGTTATCCCCTCCATCTCTTTATATTCATATGTCATGTTTAATGCCTTTGCCTTTTCAACCCATTTGCGTGATACGTCTACCGGAACTACCTCATCGGTTGCCCCATGCACAAATATCACCGGGGTGTTTTTGTTTTTTTCAAGTATATCCGGCTCAATTCCAAAGGCTGCCGGAGCAATGGGGGCAATAGCAGCCCAGATATCTGCATACTTGCTCCCAAGGTACAGGGTCCCGGCACCGCCCATGGAATGGCCCATCAGGTATATCCGGTTTTCATCAATATTATGTCCTTTGCGGACAATATCAAGGACATTCATTACATCCTTTTCACTCAATTCATGCAGGTTTGGCGGATCGTTTGGGTTGAAAAACATGGATGCCTTCGGTGCGGGCTTGGGAGCTGCGCTGTCATCTGCCGGGGCAGGTTTGGGCGGCGTCTTGCCTGCGGGGATGCTGAAAGGTACACCGTACCACCCGCGTTCATTATAGCCCATGGGCGCTACAAGTATGTATCCGCCCTCCTCAGCCAGATCAACAGCCTGTTTATTAATCATGATTGACGGCCCTGCACCCAGGCCATGAAGTGTAACAATAAGAGGGGCCTTTTTGTCCTTAGTTACCTTTGAAGAAACAAACAGGCAGTATTTAAGTTCTTCGTTTGTATCCTTAAAGTGATATGATATTTCCTTTGCACGTGAATCCATCTGGAATGGATTAAACCCCATTTTGGGCTTGGGCTGCTGCGCTGCATCCTGTGCAATGGCAGAATGAATAAGAATAATACTCAGTAAAATGGTTAATGTTAAAGTTAAGATTCGGTTTTTGTTTTTTATCATGCGATCATCTCCTTTGAAGTAAAAATAAAATTATCTGGCTTCGGCTCTTTTTGCCGAATTTATCTCCATTATTTCTGTAACTTTATTATCAGAAAGCGAATAAAAAGACATTATCACAAAGGCCAGAAGGCATGCCCCGGCCGGAAGATAGCATATAAGATTCATCAGGCTGCTTATAAATTGTTCGGTTGGTGCAATATTCGGAACAAACCCGATAAATCCCAGCCCGGCGGTTACTATTGTTCCTGCAAGTGCTATGGCAATCTTTATTGGCAGAGTGAACATCGACATAATAAAGGCGCTCGCATCCTTGCCCGATTTATAGTAGCCATACTCGGCCGCATCCATGTACATTGCCTGTCGAATAGGCCCGCTGACCCCTGCCCCAAGGGCTGATACAACAATAATTATGATATAACCATATGGGCCTGACAGGCCAAACATACGCAGGGCAATATAGCCGGCTGTTCCCCAGATCGAGGCAAACAGGTATGTGTTTTTCTTGCCCAGGATTCTAACCACATATGGTGCAATCAGTGTGCTTGCAAAGCTCGCAATGGCAAGTGAGAGTGAGTAGGGTTTCATGTACTGTTCATTTTCTATTATATATTTGAAATAGTACACCGCAACAGTCTGGAGACTGAAGATACCCAGGTTGGATACAATATCTGCCGACATAATGGTACAAAGATGTCTATTACCGATAACCTGCTGCACCATCTCCTTAAGAGACATCCTGGTTGACAGAATTTTTGCCGGATCATATTTGTCATACTCTTTTATCTGGTAAAAAAGAAACCAGTAGCCCAATACCTGAATAATTGCCAGTATTCCTACAGTATAAAAATATCCCCATGACTCACTTTCCCCACTGAAATGATAGAACATGCTTAAAACAAGATAACTGTAGATAATCTGGCTGGACATGCCATACTGGACATTCCTTGTAGACATCCGCATCCTGTCTTTAACACTTTTCGCTACAACAGATATAAGACCAAGCTGGGCATTGTAGGCAAAATTAAGACTCACATGGGCAATCATGTATGCAAGGCTCAGATAGACTATTTTTATCCCGTAGCTTAAGGGCAGGTTTGTAAATGTAAGGGTGAAAAATACAGAGGTTGCAAGGGGAGGCAGCAGCAGCCATGACCTGTACTGCCCCCAGCGAAACTGGGTGCTCTGTATCAGGACTCCTGAGACAGGGATAGAAATGGCGTCAACAATATGGGTTATAAATATGATAACAGGGATGATTGATAATTTTATCAGGGCTACATCAGTTAAAAATATCGTGTAATACTGAAGGGCCAGGGTCATCATCAATGAAAAGGTCAGGTGTGAAAAACCATAACTGTGTACAAGCAGGCCGGGAAGTTTTTTTTCCATGCTCTAATTCTCCATATTATCAGCCGCTACTTTGAACAGACAAAGCTGTCAGCACTGTTTATGTCTCCACTCCTGTATCGTGCAACAAGAGGGTAGGGGCATAGAGGTCTTGAAACCCCCGGAAAACCCTTGCCTGTAGCAATTACTCGATCCGGAGCCGTTCCTTTTTCCACCCAGGTGGTTATGGCATCGAACATATTGAACTGGTCTGTGGATTTACCTCCCGCGCAGTGGCACATCCCAGGTATAAAGAACAACCGCACCGAATCCCGGATAGAATCGCCGTTGACCTTTACCACCTCATCATACCATGAAGAAAGCACACCCGAAGCCATTCCCTGATCGGAAAGTCCATTATAGACGATCATTTTCCCATGGCCTGCAAAGGTCGAAAGAAAGGTTGAATCAGCGTCTGTATTGGCTGCCGTGTGGCGCGTTCGTAAAGCATCCCGGTCAAAATCAAACTCAAGGGGATCCAGATCAGGGTCAGGGGGTGTTAACTGAAGATAACTCAAATTTACTAATCCCAGTGTGGCGTCAGCAGAATCCCATTTCCCTGTACCCGAAGATCCTATATGCATGCCCCTCCACTCCGTTCCTGCAATGCCGGTATCATAATTAAAGGGGCCGTATATGGATTTTCCATCCTTTGTGCGCGGTCCTTTAAACATATCGTTAAGTGCATCAACCTGTGCCTTTGTAAGACAGGTATCTGTTTTTTCGGATTTGCATGTGAGAATTTCCGGGTCAAAGTCACAACCCTGCCAGTCATTGATAAAACCATCAGCCAGCCCATCCAGTACATCACAACGATCAAGGAGGGTGTCCGCAACGAGACGCAGGTCTCCATCGGAAAATGCCTTTGAAATTATTGGACGCCCATTTTCATCCTTTGGTGCGATCCGGGCTGCCACCTGGAGATTCCATATCTCATCCATGGCTATCCCGGAAAATTTAATCGCGGGGTCACCTGCTACAATCCCGTCAAAATAGAGTGGAAACCGCTGGGAGGCCATCAGGGCCTGTCTGCCGCCGTTGGAGCACCCTATAAAATAGGAGTAGGATGGTGCAGAGCCATAATATTTTTCAATAAGCTCCTTTGCCTTGAGCGTGACCTTGTCCAGTGCATTATAGCCATAATCGATACGCGCCTGCTGATCCAGGCCAAAGGTGCCGTCGAGCATGCTGCTCCGATGGCCTCCGTCTGTTGAAACAACAGCAAACCCGCGGGCCAGTGCAGAAGGCTTTATGGCGCCCATATGACTGCCAGTAGCCGGGGAGAGCACACCGTCCAGCCCGCCTCCTCCCTGAAAAAAGAACCGGCTGTTCCAGTTTGTCGGCATACGCAGCTCAAAGCCTATTCCAAACCTTTGTCCTTTTGCGCCAGTCCTTGGATTAAGCATACCCTGGATAAGACAGTGTTCAGGCAACTTATCCCCATTGCCTCCCGGGCCAGGGATTGGACCTGCTGGAACAATTTCCGCCTTTTCAACTACAAAGTTTTGCCCTGCAAGCTTTGCGATATCCGAACATTGCGAAACGTTTGTTTTTATATCTGCAGCAAGGCTGTTTTTAACAGGAAATACAAATAGTAGCATAAGACAGATTAACCCAAATGAAATTGTTATTCTGCTATACAATTTTCTAACAAAAAAAGATTTATTATCCATGAAAACATCCTCCCTTATGTATATTCACCGAAACTCAGTTTAAGAACTGAATGACCATCTCCTGAATACTAATGGTAACACCTTAATCGATCTATAATAATGGCTGCAAATCCGGGCTTCATTGTATCATTTGGCCCAAATCCGCTGCGAGTGCAAATCCGTGGCGCAAACTCACTGAATTCCTTTGCTTCAAAGGGAACTCCCCGGTCATAATTAACCTGCTCTGCACACTCTATAAAGTCCTCAAGTATTGATTTTGGGGCAATCTCGGGACTATGGGAAAAGACTATATGGTTTATGTTGAGGCTGTTGGCCTTTCTAAGGGTTCCCTTATATGTTGCCAGGTCTGTTGACTCAGGCAGGAACAAAAACATTAATGGGTTAATGGCATCTGCAGGAAACAATGCCTTCTCTTCCCTGTATTCCAGCCCAACGCTTCCTTTGGTGTGGCCCGGCAGTTCATGTACTGCTATTGTCATACCTCCCAGATCAAACACATGGTCAGGGGTGAGTGGAACCAGGTCGCCATACCCTTGATGAATATAATAATCCTCCGAAAAATCCTCGGGAAGAGCGTTTCTTGTCTTTCCACTTGAAAAGTCCCTAAGCTTTTGTGCGCCCATTACTATTTTTTGGCGAGATTCAGTAGAATTATGAGATTTACATAGCTCTATGTCACTGGCATGAATATAAATATCCTCATCAAACTGAAAATTTCCGCAGACATGGTCCAGATGACCAT
>CAZCMD010000221.1:0-6825 GCA_964499695.1 uncultured Desulfatiglans sp. | reverse complement strand
TTGAGCACCTCCATTGCCAGTTCATTGCTTTTTAAGACCGCCTCAAAAACATCTGATGGCGTTGCACTTGAACCGCCAAGCCCTGAAACACCGAACTGCTCAAGAAATGCTGCCTTGAGTTCAAACCCTGACCCTCCACTCTCTTCAGCTTCTGGAAGTATAACTGTCTTTGCCTCATATATCTTTTCTGAAAAAACAGAGATAATGCCTGTCAGGATAGTAACTACCAGGCAGAATTTGAGCAGAAATTTACGCCTGTTATAAATCGGGTATATAAGGTCGATGAGGTTTATCTCATCATCTTCGTAGCATTCTTCAGATAACATCTGGTTTGTGTTAACTGGTGTTTCCTGCATGGAGTTTTCCTTCTCTATATATTATTTAACTATAAAACCGGTAATATTGGTTTTGGGAAGACCATAATCCCTCTTGACCCATTCAAGACCATCTGTATCAATTGCCATATATACACCCTTTGATCCTGTGGCATACACAAGGGCATTACCATCATCGAGATTTTTTACCCTGATATCGAACACCCTGTAATCATCAGGCAGGCCGTCATCTGTTTTATCCCAGTCATCACCACCGTCATCGGACATATAGACACCATCGGACGTCCCTGCATAGACCCTTTCAGGCCTTTTCATGTTAACGGCAATCGAGTAAACAAGCGTGCCGCCTGGGATATCGTCATCCCATGCTTCCCAGGTTTTTCCATTGTCTTTGCTCATATACAGGCAGGGGGAAGACTGAAAAAAGCTTTTTGGGTCAAGATAGCCTCCTGCACCTGCATACAAGGTATCACCTTTTGGTGTAGCTGCCATTGATATGATGTTTTTATTCTTTATTCCCGTTGATGAAGATTCCCATACCTTTTTTTGGTTATCCCACCGGAAAATATCCTTTACGGTACCTGCAAACACATTATTACCACTGGTGATGATTGTATTTACATCCCTGTATGTTAGGCCTGTATTGATATAGCTTATTTCTCCATCGCCAATCTTTGATATGCCTTCTTCAAATACCCCGATGAGTGTTGCAGGCTTTCCATCATCCATGCTTTTAACAAATGCGACACTCCTTACATTCTTACCCTTATACTGCTCAAGCCTCTGGATGGTTTCATTTTTCAGGTCAATGGAAAAGAGCCCTGCCCCTGTTGTTGCCACATAAAGGATATCCTTTTCTGAATCAAGGAACAGCCTTTTGAAATATAGATGCAAATCCTCCTGATTCATCTTCATTGGATACCAGCTTTTGCCGCCATTATCGCTTTTATAGATCCCTTCACCATATGTGGCTGTATAGCAGGTAACATTACTATCGGATGTCGTCATTTCCACATCATGGCAGGCAGATAATATAAGTAGAAGTGCCGGGAAAAGACATAATATTGTACTTGTGAATTTTATTTTTTGCATAGTATTTTTCATTAACAGGTTAACGTTGGTTTCTGGCACAATATTAAATATTTGTAAAATTATAATTTTCTAACAAGTACTTATGAGTTCCCATTCAGCATTAAGATTATGATTTATTATGATATCCTGTAATTTTTTAAAATCAATTATATCACTTGATATTTCCAGGATATTTTTTATATCTGTTAGGTGTTTATCTGATTTACCTTCCTTAAAATATTCAAGTTTTCTCAGGATCACATATTCTGGTGGTGCGACCCATATATCACAATTCTCAAGTTTATATCTCTTCCTATTTTCAATGGCCCACTTATGCAGGGTATCTTTACCCGAAAGGTATATATCCGCTTTAAATCCTGACTCATGATGTATGAGATTAAAATGCCCCCGAAATGGTCGCCTTATTTCAAGTTTTATTACTTCAATGGGAGGACAATAAAATTTATCATCCGGGAATGCATTAACAATTTTTTGAGCTTCCTGCAGATCAAGCTCGATTACAAGGTCAATGTCATGGGTAAGGCGAGGTTCCCCGTATATAATACTGGCAACTGATCCTGTTACAATGTATGTAATATTATTTTCTTCTAGGAGAGTAAGAAAAATCAAAAAGAGATTATGTTCTTGCATAAAGGAATATTTCCTTAACCTTATTATTAATCTCTTCCTCTGTCAGACTCGGGTATTGTGTTCTCAATCCCGACTTTTTTAATTCCCAGGCTGAAAAATGGAGACTTAATGAGGCGTTTAGCTTCTGTTCTGGTGTCATCTTTTTAAATATTTTCTTTTGTTCAGGATGCATACCCCGGATACACCTCCGGCCTTTGAGTTACATGAAGTGATTCAAGATTAAAAATTCAAGATTCAAAATTGAAACCCAGATTGAAATGTCAGCCATAGATTCTATCTAACTTCAGTCTTCTAATTACTGACTTCTCTGTCCACTGCAACCTTGGTGGAGGAGGATGTCTCCTACCCGCTACCTTCCCTTTTAAACAAAACTCCTTACAGCAGATTCATGACCTGCGCTTCAGGTATCTCTAAATCCCTTCTTACCCTTTTTTCAGCATTCGGTTTTTCATCAAATAAAAGGGCAATATCAAATGTATCTTTTTCCAGTGAAACGGCTGATAGTATATCTTCACAATGGCTCGCCAGAACCAGGCCGATCCCTTTTTCTTCTATAATATTCTCTATGAATTCCTTGACCATGAGGGGACCGATAAAAAGGACCCTTTTATAACCCTCTTTTTCTATCTTGATAAGCCTTTCTGTAAGTCTCCCCCTTAAGAATTCATATTCCTTAAGCTTTCTTAATACGAATTTTACTGCAAGCTTTGATTTCTCTTCGATCCCTTTTGGTGTTAAAAAATAGGCATAACCTATTTTATTTTGGCTCTGCCTGAAATTACTTATTTTTACAAGGCCCTTATCTAAAAGGCTTTTTAATATATAATTCACCTGCCCAAGACTTATCCCCGAATTATCCGCCAGTTGTCGCTGAGTGGATATCTCTTCCCTGTCCAGGGCATCTAAAATCTGAAATGTTTTTTCGGTATGCTTCATGCCGGTTTTCTACCCTCATTAAGAAAATTAAAGGCATGTTCAATTTTGAACGGAATCCTATTTAGAACACCGCTTTTTGTCAACAGTAATTTTTCATTTTTAGGTATTTTTAATGAGAAAATATTGACGAAATCTGAGAGAGGGTACCTTAACAATCTTTCAGGATTTTTATATAGATATCTCTTGACCTGGGCCCGTCAAACTCACAGAAAAATATCTTCTGCCAGGTTCCCAGAACAAGGCTGTTATTTTCAATGATTACTGTAACTGAGCTACCAATAAGCGATGCCTTAATATGGCTGTCCGAGTTACCCTCGCTGTGGCTGTAGTTTTCATTTTTCGGGACAAGCCTTGTCAGCTTACTTAAAATATCATCGCATACCGAAGGGTCTGCGCCCTCATTAATGGTTATTCCTGCGGTGGTATGGGGTACATATATTATGCATGTGCCCTCCTTGATGCCGGATCGTGATATTTCATCCTGCACAGAATGTGTAATATCGATCATCTCTGACCTTGATCTGCTTTTTATCACGATCTTTACAGGCACTACAAGGCTCCCCCTTTTGCTTCAATAGCAACATGATCCTCAAAACCCGCCTCTTCAAGGTATACATTAATGGTTTCATCTGGTTCTATGTTCCAGACCCCGCCCACATAATTTGCCTGAATAGGAAGCTCCCTGTATCTTTTCCCCCTGTCGACAAGTGCTACAAGCTCTATCCTTCTGGGCCTGCCAAGATCAATGAGGGCATCCATTGCGGCCCTTATGGTCCTCCCGGTAAAGAGGACATCATCCACAAGGATAAGAATTTTTTTATCAATAGAAAAATTAATTTCTGTCTTGCCTATCTTTGGTGAAGGGCCAATCCTGGTCCAGTCATCCCTGTAAAGAGTAATATCAAGCGCTCCGGTCGGAAACCTCTTTCCGGTCAGATCATTTAGAATTGATTGCAGCCTTTTTGCCAGAAATGCCCCCCCAGTCCTGATGCCAACAAGTACAATCTCATCAGCATTCTCCCTGTCATTATCTATGATCTCAGAGGCAATACGTTTAAGCCCCGCTTCTATCTCCCTTTTCTGAAAAATAATCTTTTTACCAGTGGCTTTTATTTCCATAGCGATATCCGTTTTAATTTAGATTAATCCGGTCTTCATAACTCAAACCTAATAAAGGTAAAGAATTTATCATGTAACAAACTAAAAAGCAAAGCATTTTGGGTAATCAAGCCTTGATATCCATTGTACTATAGGCTAATATCCCGCATCATGAAAAATATCGAGAACCTCTATAAAAAGCTGGATTACTGCTTCACAAGAACTGAGATCATTTCGGAGGCGCTCAGGCATTCATCCTATGTAAATGAATACAGGGAACTCAGATTAAAAGACAATGAAAGGCTTGAATTCTTAGGTGACGCAGTGCTTGACCTGGCAATAAGCCATATATTGATGGAGAGGTTTAACGACCTCAGAGAGGGAGACCTCTCCAAATACAGGGCATCAATCGTCAATGAAAACGGGCTTTGCAGGGTGGCAAGATTTCTCGACCTTGGGGAATATATCCTTCTCGGTAAAGGTGAGGAGATGACCAACGGCCGGGAAAAGCCGTCAATACTCGCCAATACCATGGAGGCTGTGCTGGGGGCGCTTTACCTGGATGCCGGCTTTGAAAAAACACTTGCCATTATAACTGTGCTCTTTATGCCTGTTATTGATAATATAAAATCAAAGAAATCAGATAACGACTATAAGAGCCTGCTCCAGGAATATACACAGGAACAGCTTAAGACACTGCCTGAATATACCCTTATAGAAGAAAACGGCCTGCCACACAATAAGACCTTCAGGGTTGCTGTAAAAATAGGTGATGCGCCGATGGCAGAGGGTATTGGCAGAAGTAAAAAAGAGGCGGAACAGAATGCCGCGAGGGAAGCTTTTCATTGTCTAGCAAATCAAGAAGAAGAGATCTGATCATACCGGTTTTTATACCCTTTTTAGGCTGCCCGCATAAATGCATATATTGCCAGCAGGAGAGGATAACAGGAGAGACCAATAAACATAACCATGCAGAGGATGTAACAGGGCTGATTGAGCAGGCCATAAGGTCGCCAAAGTATAAAACCGCTGTTTCAAGAGAGGTGGCCTTTTACGGGGGCACATTCACCAGTCTGGGAATGGAGTATATGTCAGAGCTTCTCGGTGCGGTTGAACACTATATCAAACATAATGAGATTGATTCTATCCGCATCTCCACAAGGCCGGATGAGATAGATGAAAGACGTCTTGAACTTATCAGATCATATGGCGTTACCACTGTTGAGCTGGGTGTGCAGTCAATGAATGATGAGGTCCTGCGTAGATCAGGGAGAGGTCATACATCTGAACATACTGTTAATGCCATATCCCTGTTAAAAAAGCATGGCTTTAAGACCGGGGTACAGCTCCTGCCCGGTCTTCCGGGTGACTCATATGATATATTTCAGGCAACAATCGATAGCGTAATAGCGCTTGCACCTGACATGGCAAGGATATATCCTGCCATTGTTATTAAAGGCACTGGCCTTGCAGAATTATACCGGTCTGGCAAATATGAACCCCTTTCCCTTGATGAGGCGGTCAGGATATGTTCAATAAGCTGTGCCCGCCTTGAGGAGAACGGCATCAATGTTATACGCATGGGGCTTATGTCAACGCCATCGCTTCTTGAGGAGGGTGAGATACTGGCAGGCCCGTGGCACGATGCCTTTGGTTTCCTGGTAAGGGCAGATATTTACCTGAAAAAGGTGATACCATCTCTGTCTGTTCCGGGAAGTGCATCCATTATAGGTATCAGGATGCCAGAAAGGGAAATACCTCTTCTCAGGGGTTATAAAAACGGCGGGGTAAAAAAAATAGAAGAAGCATGTGGGGCAGAAATAAAATATATCAGGCCGGATAACCATATGCTGTCCGGAAGAATAGAGGTAGATATAATAGGGTAGGTCAAAGAGGAAGATGCCAGGGAAAATTGAAAAGAAAAGAGAATAGAGGGTAGAGAAAAGAGAATTGTTTACTGATTTCTTTTTCCTATTTTCTATATTCAATATTCATCCTATATCCTGTTTTCCGGTGTCGGGCATTGAATGATAAACCTTTTAATAATTTCAACTAGAGATGAATACTATGAATGATAACAGCTTCAAATCCGGGTTTGCAGCCATAATCGGCGCCCCTAATGTTGGTAAATCAACCCTCCTTAACAGGGTGCTCGGTGAAAAACTTGCGATCGTAAGCCCAAAGCCACAGACCACAAGAAACCGTATCCTGGGGGTATATCATGGGGATAATTTTCAGATATGCTTTATGGATACCCCGGGTATCCACAACACAAGGACTGTTCTGCATAAGAGCATGGTTGCCTCTGCGCTGGAGGCAGTCAGTGAGGTCGATATACTCGTTTTTGTTATTGATATTACCTACCCATTCGATGAAGGGGCGGAGATTTCCCTGAAAGAGATCAAAAAAAGAGAGGTACCCACATTGCTCGTGATCAATAAGATCGACAGGACTCTCCCTGAAAAGATACTACCTGTTATTGAAAAATATTCCGGTCTTTTCCCATTTGTATCCATAATCCCTGTTTCTGCCCTTTCGGGTGAAGGCATTGACAGCCTGATAGAAGAGATCAGAAAAAACCTGCCCCAGGGGCCTGAGTATTTTCCCAGGGATATGATATCCGATCAGCCTGATGACTTTCTTGCCGCTGAAATTATCAGGGAAAAGATATACCTCAATACAAAGCGCGAGATACCTTACTCTTCAGCGGTTACTGTGACATCCATGACAGAGA
>CAZCMD010000220.1:0-6826 GCA_964499695.1 uncultured Desulfatiglans sp. | reverse complement strand
TAAAATGATAGAAAAATCGTTAGCAAACCAGAAAATCAGGATTCGTCTAAAGGCATATGATCATAAACTACTGGATCAGTCTGCTTTGGAAATAGTTGATACAGTGAGAGAAACCGGCGCCAAAATTGCCGGCCCAATACCTCTTCCAACTGTTATCAACAGATATTGCGTTTTGAGGTCTCCACATGTGAACAAAAAGGCAAGAGAACAGTTTGAAATAAGAACACATAAAAGACTTCTGGATATCTTGGAACCTACACAGCAAACAGTCGACGCCTTGATGAAGTTGGACCTGTCTGGCGGAGTTGACGTAGAGATTAAACTATAAGAGAACTAAAAGAGTTGGAGAATTAAATGGGCAACAGGATATTTGGTAAAAAACTCGGTATGACACGTTACTTCCTTGATGAAGGAAAGAGTGTGCCTGTAACACTGGTACAAGCCGGCCCATGTATTGTTATTCAGAAAAAAACCATTGATAAAGATGGTTATGAGGCTATTCAGGTTGGTTTTGAAGAAAAGAAAGAAAGCCGAGTTAGTAAACCTTTAAAAGGCCATCAAAAGGCTGCCGGTGATAAATGTTTTCAGTTTCTTAAGGAGATCAGGGTTAAGGATACCAAGGAATATGAACTTGGGCAACCGATCACAGCAGATATCTTCCAGATTGGCGATATGGTTACTGTTTCCGGAAAGAGCATAGGCAGGGGATTTAGCGGTGTTGTAAAAAGACATGGTTTTCATGGTGGAAGATGGACACACGGTTCAAGGTCTCATCGTGTGCCCGGCTCTATCGGTAACAGCACAACACCGGGCAGGGTCGCTAAAGGCAGAAAACTTCCCGGAAGGTATGGTTTCGAAAGAATCACAGTAAAAAATTTAAAGGTGCTTGATGTAAGACCTGATATTAACCTTATAGCAATAAAAGGACCGTTACCAGGTAGTGATAATTCGATAATTGAAATCTGCAGATTGTAGATTATAAAAGAAGTGATAAGTAAAATGATAGTAATCGATGTACATAATCTAAACGCGGAAAAGACTGCTGAAATAGAACTGAATGAAAAGATCTTTGGCGTAGATGTCAGAAAAGATATTCTTCATCAGGTAGTTGTCAGCCAGCTTAACAAAAAACGGGCAGGGACTTCTGCAGCCAAGACCAGATCAGAGGTCAATGGTTCAAGGACCAAATCATGGCGGCAGAAAGGCACAGGCAGGGCGAGGATAGGAACACCTCAATCTCCGACCAGGCGCGGTGGCGGTATTGCATTTGGCCCTGTTCAGAGGAGCTATATAAACAAGGTCTCCAAGAAGATAAAAAAGACTGCAATTTCAATGGCCCTTACTGACAAATACAATACAAAACAGCTTATTGTTGTAGATAATTTCAATATGCCTGAAATAAAGACAAAAGACTTTGTTAAAGTGATTAACAATTTCAAGACTAAAAAGGCATTGATCATAACTGATGATAAAAATATAAATCTTGAAAAGTCATCGAGAAATGTACCCGGGATCAAGGTTATCAGACATGAAGGAATAAATGTTTATGATATTCTGAACCATGATCATCTCTTTCTTGTCAGACCTTCCATAGAGAAGATTGAGGAGGCATTGATTTCATAATGGATATTTATAATGTAATCAAAGAACCCCATGTCGCCGAAAAGGCAACAATGCAGAAGGAAGCATATAATCAGATTGTTCTCAAGGTTGACCCCCGTGCAAATAAAATAGAAATAAAAAAGGCAACCGAGTTATTGTTCAAAAAAAAGGTGCTTGATGTAAAGACCCTTAATATGAAAGGCAAAACTCGCAGGGTTGGAAGAAATATAGGGAAAAAGTCTGACTGGAAAAAGGCTATTATAAAACTTGCTCCAGGTGAAAATATTGAATTTTTTGATGGTGTATAACAGGAATAGCTTTAAACACTTGAAATAATATTTCAGTTTAGAAATAAGGATTATTTGGAGATATAGATGGCTATAAAAAGTCATAAACCGACCTCACCGGGAAGAAGATTTTTTAAAAGCAGTGATTTCGAAGAGATTACTACTGATAAACCGGAAAGAAGTCTTGTAAAGACACTCAAAAAGAATAGTGGGCGTAACTGTTATGGTCGTATCACCTCTCGTTTCAGGGGTGGCGGACATAAAAGGCGTTACCGGGTTATTGATTTTAAAAGAAATAAGGATGGAATCCCTGCAAAGGTTGCCACCATTGAATACGATCCTAACAGGTCAAGTAATATTGCACTGTTGAATTATGCTGATGGAGAAAAACGGTATATTATCGCAGCAGCAGGTATTAAGGTTGGCAATATGATAACATCCGGACAGGGTTCGGATATTACCCCGGGTAACACCCTTAAGCTCAGCGATATACCACTCGGAAGCTCAATACACAACATTGAGTTGAAGCCCGGTCATGGTGGTCAGATCGTCCGCAGCGCCGGCACATATGCCCAGCTTATGGCAAAAGAGGGTATGTATGCACAGGTAAAACTGCCCTCGGGTGAAGTAAGGATGATTGCCATGGAATGCAGGGCTACTATTGGTCAGGTTGGTAATTCAGGTTATATGGGGATAAGTCTTGGTAAGGCAGGAAGATCCAGATGGCAAGGCCGCAGACCTCATGTGAGGGGTGTTGCAATGAACCCAGTTGATCATCCGCATGGTGGTGGAGAAGGAAAATCCTCCGGTGGAAGACATCCGGTTACACCATGGGGCGTTCCTACAAAGGGTTACAAGACAAGAGTAAGAAAGTCTAGCAATAAAATGATTATTAAGAAGAGAACGAAATAAAGAGGTCATCTCTTTTTACTTAAATGGAGGAAAAGATTTGTCAAGATCATTAAAGAAAGGACCATTTGTTGATGATCACTTGCTTAAAAAAGCAACACAGGCCCAGGAAACCGGTAGTAGAAATATAATCAAGACCTGGTCTCGTAGATCAACGATATTGCCTGAGTTCGTAGGTCTTACCTTTGCAGTGCATAATGGCAAAAAGTTTATTCCCGTATTTGTTACTGAAGATACGGTAGGACACAAGCTTGGCGAATTTTCCCTTACCAGGACATTTTTTGGGCATGCCGGAGACAAAAAAACAAAAGTAAAAGGTGGAAAATAATGGAATCAAGTGCCGTAGCAAGATATATTAGAGTCTCTCCACGTAAGGTCCGCCTGGTAATTGATCAGGTAAGGGGAAAGCGTGTAGAGGACGCCGTAAACATGCTGAAATTTGCCCCTCAGAAAGGAGCACATTTCATTTTAAAGCTTATCAATTCTGCAGTAGCAAATGCCCAGCAGAAGTCTGATGTGGATGTGGATAAGCTTTACGTAAAGCGCATATACGCTGATGAAGGGCCGAGTTTAAAAAGGATTATTCCCAGGGCAAGCGGTCGGGCTACAAAAATATTGAAGAGGACGAGTCATCTGACGGTAGTCCTGAATGATAAATAATTTTAATGATAAGTAACAATTAGTGCCGGCAGGCGGAGGTAAAGATTGGGACAAAAAGTAAACCCTATTGGTTTCAGGCTTGGTATAAATAAGGAATGGGATTCAAAATGGTTTTCCAATAAAGAGTACAGCTGTTTTGTATATGAAGATTACTGTATCAGAAAATTCCTGAAAAAAAAGCTGCATCAGGCAGGCATTTCTAAGATAGAGATAGAAAGGGCAGCTAATAAGGTTAAACTAAAGATTCACACTGCAAGACCGGGTCTCGTTATCGGCAGAAAAGGATCTGAGATTCAGAATCTTACCAAGGATCTTGGCAAGATAATAAACCGGGAGTTTTTTATAGATATCCAGGAAGTAAGAAAGCCTGAAATAGATGCCCAGCTTCTCGCTGAAAACATTGCCTTACAGTTGGTACGAAGAGTTTCTTTCAGAAGGGCTATGAAAAAGAGTGTTACTTCGGCCCTGAGGTTTGGAGTTCAGGGTATAAAAATATTCTGCAGTGGCAGGTTGGGTGGAGCTGAAATGGCCAGAAGAGAATGGTATAGAAAAGGCCGCGTGCCCCTTCATACAATCAGGGCAGATATAGATTACGGTTTTGCCGAGGCTCATACCACTTATGGCGTTATCGGCATAAAAGTGACCATATTTAATGGCGAGATTTTACCGGATAAAAAGGATTAATAAATGCTTAGTCCAAAAAAATTAAAATATAGAAAAAGACAAAAAGGCAGGATGAGGGGAAAGGCCAAAGGTGCCACACTTGAATTTGGCGAATTTGGTCTTCAGGCAACAGAATGCGGCCGGATGTCGGCACAACAGATAGAATCTGCCCGTATTGCTATTACAAGGCATGTAAAACGTGGTGGAAAGATCTGGATCAGGGTTTTTCCTGATAAGCCTATTACAAAAAAGCCTCTTGAGACCAGAATGGGAAAAGGAAAAGGTCCAACTGATAAATGGGTTGCCATTGTTAAACCTGGCAGAATTCTGTATGAGATGGAAGGTGTAGTGGAAAGTACTGCTGCTGAGGCCTTTCGTCTTGCCGGATATAAACTGCCCTTTGGGACCAGATTTATAAGCAGGAGATGAAAATGAAAGCGAAAGAATTAAGAGAAATCGATCATCAGGAATTGATTGAAAAGGAGTCATCTCTGCGTCAGGAGGTTTTTAACCTGCGATTTCAGAAGGCCACAGGTCAGATGTCGAATACAGCTATGATAGGAAAGACCAGGAAAGAACTGGCAAGAGTAAAAACTATTCTTAACGAACAGAAAAAATAAGGGAACGTAGTGAGGCAGTTATGAAAGAACGCGGGATTAGAAGAAAATTAATCGGTGTTGTAGTCGGAACAAAGATGGATAAAACAGCCGTTGTTATGGTTAGCAGACTAAAGAAACACAGCACATATAATAAATATATACGCAGACAGGCAAAATATCTCGTTCATGATCCCAATAACACATGTCAAGAAGGTGACAGGGTAAGAATAATTGAATCAAGACCGATCAGCAGACTTAAAAGATGGCAGCTTGTAGAGATAATTGAGAAAAGCCAAATGGCAGCCGTTGAAGGAATTAATGACCAGGTTCAGGAGTAACTAAAATGATTCAAACAGAGACAAAACTAAAGGTTGCTGATAATTCAGGTGCAAAACTGGTTGCCTGTATTAAGGTTTTAGGCGGGTCAAAGAGAAGGTATGCGTCCATTGGAGACGTTATTATTGTATCCGTAAAAGAGGCAATCCCAAATTCAAAAGTCAGTAAGGGAAGCGTTATGAGGGCAGTTATTGTTAGGACAGCAAAGGAAATTCGTCGTCCTGACGGGTCTCATATAAAATTTGATGAAAACTCGGCGGTATTAATCAACGCTCAGAATGAACCAATAGGTACTCGAATCTTCGGCCCAGTAGCCAGAGAGTTGAGGGCTAAGAAATTTATGAAGATAATTTCTCTTGCCCCGGAGGTACTTTAAAATAAATTTATGGAGTATCTAAGTGCTTAAGAAACATCCCGTGATGAAAAAGAATGATAAGGTAATAGTCCTTACAGGAAAAGAGAAGGGAAAAATCGGTAACGTACTCACTGTGGAAAAAAGTGCAGATCGCGTAATCGTTGAAAAGATCAATCTTGTCAAAAGACATACCAAGCCCAGTGCAAAGAATGCCCAGGGCGGTATTGTTGAAAAGGAAGCTCCCATTCATATTTCCAATTTGATGATTATCTGCAACAAGTGTGCTGAACCGACCAGGGTTGGAAAAAAAATCCTTGATGATGGATCAAAGGTCAGGGTATGCAAAAAATGTGGTGAAATTCTTGGTGAATAGAATTAATGGGTTTTAACCCCTTGAATATAACAACATTTACAGGATAATTTAGAAACAGGAGTAACAGTTGTCCAGGCTGAAAGATAAATATAACAATGAAGTAGTTCCTGCATTAATTAAAGAGTTCGGATATACAAGCTCAATGGCTGTGCCTAAAGTTAAAAAGGTCGTATTAAATATGGGTATAGGCGAGGCCATATTCAATATAAAGGTGCTCGATAAGGCCGCTGAAGAACTCACATTAATAGCCGGACAGAAGGCGGTTATCAGGAAAGCAAAGAAATCTATTGCAGGGTTTAAATTACGCGAAGGCATGCCGATCGGCTGCTCGGTTACCCTGAGACGGGACAGGATGTACGATTTTCTGGATAAGCTTTTTAATGTCACACTCCCGCGAGTTAGAGACTTTCGCGGTTTGCCGAATAAATCATTTGATGGCAGGGCAAATTGTTCAATCGGGATTAAAGAGCACATAATTTTTCCTGAAATTGAATATGATAAAATTGATAAGGTTAAAGGTGTTAATATAACAATCGTTACATCAGGCAAGACTGATGATGAAGGTATGTTTTTATTAAAAGCATTAGGAATGCCATTTAGGAATTAACAGGGAGGATGACTTGGCAAAAAAGTCCCTTATAGCAAAAGCTAAGAGAAATCAGAAGTTTTCTACTAGAGCATACACCCGCTGCCCCATATGTGGCAGGCCCCGGGCTTTTATAAGAAAATTCGGTTTGTGCAGAATTTGTTTTAGAAATATGGCCCTGAGTGGGGTAATTCCCGGTGTAATTAAGTCCAGTTGGTAAATTTTTATTTCGACAGGGTTTCCTGTTAACTATCGATTGTACACTTATTAAGTAGAAGGTTAAATAGAACAAGGAGTTATTTTCATGGGAATGACAGATCCGATCGCCGATATGTTGACGAGAATCAGGAATGCAATAATGGCATCATATAGTTCAGTTGACATTCCGGGTTCCAGGATGAAGATTAATATCGCCAAGGTGCTTAAATCGGAAGGTTTCATCAAGAATTTTAAATT
>CAZCMD010000219.1:0-6876 GCA_964499695.1 uncultured Desulfatiglans sp. | reverse complement strand
TCAAAAGTGCTGAATGCCCTGGGAATAAGAAATAATAGAGTTGATGAAGCCGCGAGTGAGATATTAAAATGGATATCTCATATTAATGAAACTATTAAATAGTGTCCATCCAGAAAGAGGCAAATTCTGGATGGAGCTTTCAGCAGTCAGCTTTCAGCTTTCAGCTAAAGGCTTTCAAACCAAAAGGATAGCGGCACATCCTTCAATAATTAAATAACATTGGAGATAGGAGCTGTACTTTAAAATATCAGTTGATTTATATGAATAGATAACAGAAGAGAAGTATGATTTTCATGGATTGGGATTACAGCAATCTTGATTTTGATATCATGTTTATGAACAGCGACATCAACCTTTGAAACCTGATGACAGGTGAAGAAAAATGGAAGGTGCGGCTTATGGAGGAAGAATTTAAAAAACGTATAGGGGAGATGCAGAATATTAATAATAGAGACTTAAAGGGGTGAGAAATGTTTAAACCAAAATACACCATTACTTCCGCGGTATTAAATAGTCTCATAAAAACCGCTGAGGCAAAGGCGGTTATTGAAAATGCTTATCTTGTTCCCAAATGGGAGGTTGCTCTGCGTAGAGAAGCCTTGATTCGCAATGCCCATGCTTCAACAGCTATTGAAGGGAACCCGCTGTCCCTGGAACAGGTTTCTGAGCTTGCATTAGGCAGAGAAATAATGGCTACAAGGAAAGCAAAGACAGAGGTGCTCAATTATTTAAAGGTACTTGAAGATCTACCCATTATTGCTGCGGAAACAAATATTACTGAAAAAACAGTGATGGCCATTCATAAGCTTCTGACAAAAGATGTCCTTGAAAATCCCTCTGACAGTGGAGTCTATAGAAACAGGCAGGTAGTGATCGGCAACAGAGTTACAGGAGTTATCAGCTTCAGACCACCTGACACCAAAGATGTCCCTTCATTAATGAAAAACCTTATCGATTGGCTTGACAGCAAGGATGCTTCTGACTCCAACCCGGTGCTTGAAGCAGGGATCACGCATTATGAATTTGTGAGGATACATCCGTTTATAGATGGGAACGGCAGGACAGCAAGGGCGCTGGCTAGTCTTGTGCTATATTTGAGAGGATTTGACACTAAACGATTCTTCGCCCTGGATGATTACTATGACAGCGACAGGCAGGCATATTACAGTGCTCTTCAAAGCGTAGAACCGAAAAAGCAGGACATAACCAGATGGCTCGAATATTTTACATATGGTGTGGCATTGCAGATAGAAGGAGTAAAGAAAAGGGTCCTGACTTTAAGCAGTGAAACTAAAAGGAAAAAACTTAAAGGGCAGATTCCTTTGACTGAAAGACAGATGAAAATTATTGAGAAGATAAATACGACTGATTTTATTACAAATAAAATAATCAGAGAGATGTTTAAGCTTTCTGATGAAGGAGCTCTAAAGGAAATAAACAAACTTGTTAAGCTGGGTGTCTTGAAATCAGAAGGTAGAGGAAGAGGCATTAAATATAGTCTTGTTTGAGTTGGCGATTTGGTTGGCGATTTGGTTGGCGATTCTGAGAAAAGTGTGGATAGTGCGATGTCCTTCAATAATTAAATTACATTTGAAACCGGGGGTATACCTCAAAAAATCAATTGAGTAGTGTATATTTAAAGATGACGCTGATAATTTAATAAATATAAGATCAAGGAGCGAAGATATGTCAACAGATTCATTTAAGGAAAAGATTCTTATCATATTTTATTCTCACAGTGGAAACACTCGTAAAATCGCAAAACAGATTTATGCGAATATCGGCGGAGATTTAATTGAAATTGAAACAACGGATAAATATCCCGCAGACCATAATGAAATTCTTGAGAAAGCAAGAAAGGAAATAGCCGCAGGTTACAAGCCAGCATTAAAAACAAAAATAGAAAATATTGGCGAATATGGTTTATTATTTCTGGGGTATCCCAACTGGTGGGGAACTATACCCACGCCGGTTTCAGCTTTTCTGGATGCATACGATTTATCACGAAAAACAATTGCACCGTTCTGCACACATGGCACAGGAGGCCTGGCGGGAACTGTAGAGGCTATTAAAAAACAATGTCCAGATTCAAAAGTGCTGAATGCCCTGGGAATAAGAAATAATAGAGTTGATGAAGCCGCGAATGAGATATTAAAATGGATATCTCATATTAAGGAAACTATTAAATAGGTGAAGCACCCCAAAATATCAATTGGTTTGGAGAAAGATACCAGGTTATAAGGTCTTTCAGAAATAGAATTACAGGCCCCTTGGATTTAACCGCGAACAGCGCGAACCACACGAACGACTCTCCCTGTGCGGGAAAGAGAAAAAAAGAGTGTCAAGCCTACACATTTTACATGCTCCCCTGTATCTATTTTATAATTGACATGAATGGCTTTGATGATAGTATTACCAACAATAGTTAATATGTGTAGGTAATTTTATCGTGAAACCTCAAAAAGCACTTGCATCCGATTCAAGATTTATTAAAGCAGTAGAGATCTTTAAAAGGCATGGCGGCATCCTCCGGACATCGCAGGCTATTAAAGCCGGTATCCATCCTGAAACGCTTTATGCAATGCGTGACTCAGGAGAACTTGAGGTAATCAGCCGGGGTGTGTTTCGTCTTTCCGATATTCCGCCGCTCGGAAATCCGGATCTGGTAACAGTTGCAACCCGGATTTCACAAGGTATAATCTGCCTGATTTCCGCCCTCTCTTTTTATGAGCTTACTACCCAGATACCACACGAAGTTCATGTTGCTCTGCCACGTGGTGCGGAAGAACCCCGCATTGAGTATCCACCTGTCAGGACTTATCACTTTACAGGCGAAGCATTCACGGAAGGCGTTGATATACACGATATCGACGGTATCAGGGTGCAGATTTACAGCCCGGAAAAAACCCTTGCCGACTGTTTCAAGTTCCGGAATAAGGTTGGTCTTGATAGTGTGATCGAAGCACTTCGGTTTTACCGAGAAAGAAGAAAAATTAAAATTGATGACCTAATGCGTTATGCCGCTGTCTGCCGCGTCGAAAAAATAATGAGGCCTTACCTTGAGGCAATTCTGTAATGGCTGGAAAAACTAAGAATATCGCTGCTTCCGTTCATCAGCGTCTTATAAACAAGGCCAGGGAATCTTCTCGTCCATGTGTTGAGTGGGACGATGTTTTAAATTCAATAATTCATCCGATTGAATGGCTTTACTGTGTGAAAATAAATGAGTGTCAGGGCTACACATTTTATATGCGGATGGTGGGCGTGAAACAGGGGGGCGTACCTCAAAAAATCAAATGAGTTGTCTGAATGGATATAAAAAGGTAAGTATGATTTTCATGGATCAGGATTACAGGAATCTTGATTTTGATATCATGTTTATAAACAACGACAACAATCTTGGAAAGCTGAGGATGGGTGAAGAGAAATAGAAGGTGCTGCTCATAGAGGAAGAAAGGGAAAACTAGGGGATGCAGGTAAAAAGATAAAATTTAATTATTTTGAACAAAGGTTATAGGAATTATGCAAGAAATTACATTTGATAATTATAGAATGAGAGGTCTCTGGCAATTAATTGATAAGCGCTTATTTGGAATTCCACAACTTCAGCGTCAAAAATCAACACAGTCAACAGAATGGAAATTGAAAATGAAACCTATTATTGCCTGCCTGTTTTTCAGTCTCTTTCTACTTTTTAGCAGTAGCGCATCTGCCTTGAACTATCAACAGCATTTCAGCAATGAAGCAAGTTTTGAAACACTTGAGGAGGCTCGCCTCAATGGCCCTGCCTTGCTGGCAAAATTGACCGGCCGTACGTATGTGCCTGATCCCGCCCTGGATACCTATCCGGTCGGCACCACATTTGTGTACCGCTCCGCCAGGATGTTCACCAATTTGAGTGCAGCCGCACGTATGAATACAAACATCCTGGTCTATACGGACAAGTCCTTTGAAAGCAAGGATGAAGCCCTTGCCTTCCTAAAAGAGCTTGGTCTGACCGACATCATCGGGAAGGCTTTTGGCAGTGTGATACTGATTACGCCAATCGATAAGGAAAAGGGATTCGGCATTGCAGACCAGACCGCCTATTACCAGCTTCAGTCCGCCATGTGTAATGTCGGTTACTCCAAGAGAACCCAAAATACGATGGTCAATTATGCCGATAGTGCCTATTACGGTGGGGTTACGTATCGGTACTTGATCGGCCTGAACGGCGGGGCCACGTTCATCAATAATTACATATCCAGCACCTTCGACTATATCACCCGCGTTGCCGGTGTCCTTCTTGTTGGCGGAGATATGGAGCGCATCCGTGAAGTGGCCTCTTTTGTGCCTTCTTATCTTGTAAACGCTCCCGATGCCGTCATCGGGAAATACAGGGCCGCCAACGCAACGGATGCCTGGGGCACGCAGGGGGACCTGAAGTACTATTTCAATCAGGCACAGCCGCTTCAGAGGGTGATCGCAGCTTCCGGGAACAATCCGGACATCCCGACCATCGTCAAGGACGCCTACGATCGGCTGTTTACCAAAGCGTTTCGCGTTCCTGTCGTCAAATCCAATCTTCATACAGCGTCTACTCCATATGCAGACTATAACTTTAATGCAGCACCCTACTCCCTGGGCAGGCGCAATGCCATCACGGATGGGGTGACAGCGGACAGGGTTCATGTGGTGGAGCATCAGGAGGACCGCTTCAAGGATATGGTTTCGGAAACCGGCGAATACCTGGATACGTGGTATGAACTGCTCCCTGAGGAAGTAAAGAACAACACGGCACCAAAACATTCTGTACCGCTTGTCCTGGCAAATCATGGCGGCGGTGACGATCCCCTGCAGTACCTTGATGAAATCGGCATGCTTAATCTTGCCGGAGAAAAGCGGATTGCCGTTATCGCCCCCTTTCATTCGAATGTGACAAATCTCCTGAGTGATGTCTTGCCAAAACTGGTCAGGTATATGCTGGACATGTATCCTGTGCTAGACCCGTCGCGCGTGTATTGCACCGGTTACTCCATGGGTGGCCGGGCAACCATGGCGGCGCTCAGCGGAAACGCCGGAATATTTGCTGCCGCTGTTCCCCAGGGCGCTGTAACCTATCTGGCAACGGAGGATCAGGCAAAACAGTATGCTCACACGGATATCCCGATCCTCTTCACAACCTCCACCTACGATTTTCATATGGACGAGGCTACCCTCACCTTGCGCTTAAGCTACTATTTCGGCATGAAGTCCATCACTTTCGACTATACGACGTTGATCAACCAGTACCTTGGCTACAACGGGATGGATCCGGTTCAGTTTGACTTTACTGCCTATCCCATGAGCGGATTCAATGGCGATGCATTTGAGAGGGTAATGCTGAACAACGAGTATGCCAGCCATACCTGGATGATCAACAATAACGATGGAGTTCCCATGGTGGGATTGAACGTCACTGAATTTCTGCCACACGGACTCTATCAGGAGTACGCCGGCATCTTCTGGAACTTTGCGAAGCACTACTCCAGAAACCCTGAAACCGGCGTAATTGTATATAAACCTTTTGTTAAATAGTGTCCATCCAAAAACTGTTGTTTTTGGATTCAAGCGGTCAGCCATTAGCGTTCAGCTTTAAGCGAAAGGCATTAAAAACAAAGATTTGGCTGACAGCTGATAGCTGACTGCTGATAGCTCCATCCAGAATTTGCCTCTTTCTGGATGGACACTAAATAGCGACACTTGTGCACCGTTGCAGAAAGAGTGGGACGTTCTTCAATAAGTGAAGAGAAATGGAAGGTGCGGCTTATAAAACAAAATTAATAAACGTATATGGGTGATGGAAGGATGCAAAAAAAATGCTCCTTATTCTGTCTTCGCTAGTGGTTCATGATTATTCCTCTTATGTATGATGTAAACTATAGTTCAAATAGAAAAAGGAAAAATACTTTGGATACAAATAACAGTGTTGGTGGAATGGAAAGCGAAGTGAGAAGAGCTTCATTCGGAACCCCTGATCCGGTATACAAAATTATTCCTGAAATCCTGGAAAAGGCAGAAGATCTGGCAATCACGAACAACAATGCGCCGGGCAAGCCTGTACTCCGTGCATCAACAGCCATATCAGTATTCCTTATTTTCATGGCTGGCCAGGTAGTCGCTTCATTCATTGGCGGTATATTTTTAATAATAAAACATATTGCAGGCAATGGTATTACTAATCAGCAAGATTCATTTCAGAGATTGATCTCGGGTGGAATGCCGGTAATTGTGTTTGCTTCAGCCATTGGGGGAGCGGTTGCATTAGCTGCAGGGGCTAATATTGTTAGAAAATCGCTTCGGGACAATTCACTTTTTGGTGCAGCCTGGGAAGCAGGAAAACCAAAGGCCATAATTACCTCTGTTTTACTTGGGGCAGGTGCAGCATTAATGTATATGATTATCTCATCTCTTTCAGTAAACCTGTTTTCATTTGAAGCCGGGCAAAAAGGTGGCCCGCTCGCCCAAATGGCAGTCCAGTCAGGTTTCGGGCTGGCTATAATGATTTTTTTAGCACTTTTTATAGCACCATTATCTGAAGAGTTTCTGTTTCGCGGCATCCTGCTTGGTGGCCTTAACAGGTCATTTGGCATCTGGTGGGGAATAATAGTATCAAACCTTTTGTTCATTATACTTCACTTCTCTGAGGCAATATATTTCTGGCCTGCATTTTTCGGGATAGGCTTTTTATCTGCCATGGCCACCTGGTTGCGATTGACTCAAAAGGCCATTGGACCGGCGGTCGCGGTTCATTTTGGTTATAACCTGTTCATAATGGGTCTTGCACTTATTGCAAAAGCGGCTGGCAGCGGAGTGTAGAGCCTGAGAGACGAAGATAAAAAGGTAAAAATGGATAGC
>CAZCMD010000218.1:0-6878 GCA_964499695.1 uncultured Desulfatiglans sp. | reverse complement strand
TCAGTAAATCTTTTCCCCATAGGGCCATAACCAATTATTGTCATTACTGGTTTGGACATTATTAATTCTATCCTCCCAACGCCTTGAAAAAGCGGTTTGCGAGTTTTTTCGCAAATCAGCTTAATGCAAATGTTATAAGTAATTGATTTAGAATTACACCTCATCAAAACAGGTGAGATCCCAATTGGAAACATAATCAATCCAGCCCCAGCGGGCAGCCTGTAGGTCAGGGCCTTCATTTGCCAGGGAGTGAATCAGGCATTCCAAAGCAGATACAGCATGCCAGGCCCGCTGCCTTGCACGGGAAATCTGCTGGCCGCCCGACTTTTCGTACTCGTTTACAACTATGTACTCGTCGCATTCGAGACCGGGGTCGAAACGCAGATCACGGTGCGGATCTCCAATATGTGCATCGCCAAAATCAAAAACACCGACCGCTTTCATGCCCGGTAACTCGAAACCTATGTTATGGTGCGCAAAATCATTATGTAAAAGAACAGGTTTTAATGTTTGTTTGCAAAGCCCCGGCAAAACTGCCAGCACTGAGTTCAGAAGATACTCATGCCGGCCGCATGTTATAACTCTGGCAAGGTTCTCTTGAAAATAATCCGGAACGGGAGGCGTATATTCAGGTACCCCAATGCTTAATGCCTCGTCTAAGGACACTTCTGAAGGTAAATCAGCTAAAAAGTGTCCAAAGTAATGCCCAACTTTAGATCTGCCCGAAGGCCCCATCTCTCCCCAAACCTGCCAGGTTATCACCTCGCCAGGAGTTTTAAGGCAGAGATCCGAACCTGTTTCAGGATCCACAGCAATAAGTTTTGGTACAGGCAGGCAGAGACGATCCTCAAGACGTTTTAATAACTGTTGTTCTATCTCTAATTCTCGCCGAACCGACTCATTAAAAGGAATACGCAGGATATGATTCTGACCAATAAAATATACCCGCTTTTGTGAACCAGCAATTGCACGCACCCAACTGCTGTCTGCAAGCGATGGCTCAAGCCTGGTCAACAGCTGTCTGATTTTCTCATCCTCTTCAAGGTTATTGAAGTCTAAGTGCAAATCGTCATGTAATAATTCAGCCAACGTTTCTCCATAAATAGCGTGTTTTATCGATTTTGTTACAGCTACCTTATTTTACTTATAACGGTATGCTTACCAGCTGGCGTGCTTTTCCGCCAGTCCGAGTAAAGCATGAGGTTACATGTCTATTTTGATTTAATTAACTCTAAGCAAATATCTTTGAAGGCATTAACATTACTATCTGATACAGATAGCAATGCTTTTTCCCTCATTTTAATATCGTATTCTTGAGCCTCTCTACGATCAACATACTCCAAGCCGGGTTTTAGTAATATAAATTTTAGAATATTCCGATTAGGATTTATTTTAGACATTTCTTTAAGAAAAAATTCTGGGCGGACACGAATGGTGCTACTCAGAATTGCTATTAAATCTTCGAGTAATCCACCATCAGATTTCAGAACGAGTCTGTAGGTGAGTTTTATGGCTTCTGGATCACCTGCAAGAACTTGATTGCGCAATATTTCTAAATCTGGAGACAAATACCCATAATTTTCAGGAATAGCACCCGAAGTGTATTCGATATTTAGAACTTTGGTGGCATTCTCCGAATTTGGTAAAGATAAATAATTCTCCCATGGAGTTTCTGCAAATGCAGGGCTACACAATAAAGTAAATAATAAAATTATGTATGTTAGTTTTATCATCGCATGTAACATGTTATTAACCGGGCTAGAGCCGATTTAAAAATGGTTATATGTAACCATTTTCATATAGCTATATATAGCCATTTTTACTTTTCTTATAAAAAATAAAACTACATTAAAAAAGACATTTTTATTAAATAAAAACAAACAAAACGATAATGCAAAAACGGAAATCTGTGTTTTAAAATCCTGAAGAATCGATGTGATAAAACCATATTCCTGGATTGTTGTCAAAAAATATTATGCCTGCCTGTAAAGCATTATGGATACTTCTTTATCTGTATAAAAACATGAATTCTGGGATTAACATTGATTCGGTGATTTCATAATCTTATGTGAGAAATTGATTGCTGGTCATGCATCATGAATACAGTATTAAATACTTATATTTTCATGACATTCAAAGAACATCCAGGGCTCCATTTAAGGAAGCCCTGGATATTTTATTGATGGTGTCAGGCAGGATATTTCTAGATCAGACACCAAATAAGTAAGGTTTATTGCTTTTTCATTGTTAGTGGATAGTTCTGCCCTCCCTGCATCCACTCGCCATCAAGGCTGCCCTTTGCCAATTTTCCTTTATATTCGATATTTGCCACCTTTATTTTCAGGATCAGTTTCCCTTCGTTAATACTTCCTTCAGTAATCCGGATGTCTTTTGAATTGCTGTCAGGGGCGTCAAGAAAGCCTAACAAGTCTCCTTTTTCATTCTTTTCAAACCTGAACACCAGATTAGTGTTTCCAAGCTTCCCGTTCCATTTTCCTGATAAAGTTTTGATTATATCAGCAGGAAGGTTTAAGGCGTATGAAGGCGGTACATACTTTCCCTTTTTAAGTGTAAAAGGTATAGGTTTGCTGTTAGCCGCTGAGTGCAAAACCTCTCCGGTAAATTCATCTCCTTTTATACTTCCTTTATACTCAACATCAGTAACCATAAAGGTCAGTTTACCATCACTAAAATTCGCCTCATTGATAGGTATCCCCTTTAATTTTACATCAGGATCATCCTCATATCCTACGAGTTCACCTTTATCATTGGTCTTAAAATTGATTATCACTGTAACGGTCGATGTTGGGGTTTTAACCTCACCATACCATTCCCCTGTTAATTGATCTTTTATCTCTTTAGGGAGATTCAGGCTGTATACGGGCGGCACATATTTGCCTTTTGTCATGGATAAAGTTGTTGCTATAACCCCCTGCTGGGTCACCTGTCCGGTTAACTTGTCGCCTGCCAGTTGTCCCTTGAACTCAATATTCATACCTTTCTGCATCTTAAGAACAAGATCGCCATCCTTAAAACTTGCCTCTGTTACCGGCATATCCTTTCTACCCTGGTCAGGCACTTCATAAAATCCAAGGAGTTCTCCCTTTTCATTCGTTTCAAATCTGAATGACGTATGAATAAAACCTTTGGGCATCTTACGCTGTCCGTGCCATTCACCCTTTAAAAGCTCTTTTGTCTCCTTTGGAAGATTCAGGGTGAAGGCAGGAGGTGTGTATGCACCTTTTTTCATCGATAGCTGAATGTTGCTCAAACCTGCCTGCGCCCATTCTCCGGACATTGTGTCGCCTGACAGGGTTCCTTTATATTCGGCATTAGCCACCTTTATCTTAAGGGTGAGTTTACCATCTGCAAAGCTCGCCTCTTTGATTGGTATGCCTTTTACATTTTGGTCCGGCACCTCATAGAACCCCATGAATTCACCCTTTGCAGAGGTCTCAAATCTGAATGACATATGGATAAGACCTTGTGGTATTGCGAGTTGTCCGTGCCATTCTCCGGATAAGTTTTTCCTTATTTCATCAGGTAGGTTTAAGGTAAAAGTCGGGGCCTCAAACTTTCCTTTTTTAAGGGTTACCGGAATAGGCTGGCCTTGTTGTAATAATTTCCCGACGATTTGATTATCAGCCAGTTTCCCCTTATATTGCAGCGTGCCGGCTAATTTAAAGCTTAGATCATCATTATTAAGTTCGATATCTGTAATGGGTGTTTCATTACCCCCTTGTTCCGGAATATTAAAAAAACCTGTGAGTTCACTTTCTTTCATTTCAAATCGCACTACAGCCGTTAGTGAAACTTGAGGAATATCCAGCGGTCCATACCACTGGCCCAATAGAACCTTCTTACCTTCCTCGGATAATACCGGCTTTTCATATGGTTTCAGGTTTAAAGGGATTGATGTCCCTTCCTGTTTCCAGTTTCCCTCAAATACACCATTTTTTAAAACCCCCTCATAAGCACCGCTCAATTCAGTAACATCGAGATTCAGTTTGCCAGCACTGAACACTACTGAGCTTGCCTGTATGTTTTTTATGGCGCCCTGATCAGGTGAATCCAGCACAACTGCATATGTACCATCAGCGTTTTGAGTTATTTTAAACTGGATAACCATTTCACTACCTGGCGCGGGTACCAGCTTTCCCTGCCATGTACCGGTAATGTTATCAGCAGCCATAGCGTTATTCATTATCAAAACAGACATCAACATGACTAAAACTGTAATAAATTTTTTCATCATTTCCTCCTTAAGGTGAAGAAAAACTTGAACTTCCAACATTCAATCGGTTTACGGTATAAGGTCTACGGTTTGAGGTTTTTACGTACACCCTAAGCCGTATACCTCACACCGTGTTTTATTATTCATACCTCAACGCATCTATGGGATTTGCCTGCGCCGTTTTAAAAGACTGCAGGGCAATCGTGGTAAAAGCCACGGCAGCAGCCAAGCAGGCAGCCACCAGGAATACCCATATATTCGTATTCAGATTTATTCGATAAGCAAAATCGATAAGCCAGTATTCACTCATAGAATAATAGGCAATCGCTGAAGCAATAACAGCACCTACAAGGACAAGTAACAGGATACTTTGCGCCAGCATGGTTATTATCTGCCAGGTGGATGCCCCAATCACCTTTCTGATTCCTATTTCCTTGGTACGCTGTTCAGTGGTAAAGGCTGCAAGTCCAAACAGGCCCATACAGGAAATAAAGATGCAAACAACGGCGAAAATTCCAATGAGTTTCATCTGTCGCTGTTCATCCTTATACAGCTTATTCAATGAATCATCCTGGAATTCAAACTCAAATGGGTGTTTGGGATCCAATTCAGCAAGTTTATCTTCTATAAAGCTTAATGTCTGCGATATTGAATCTCCAGCAAGATTCACAACCATATACCGGGATATGAGATTACGCTGGTTTGGAGGTATGTCATTTGTGTTCGGAGGAAAACGCTGCAGAAGAAAAGGCTCTACTGATTTATGGAGAGAGCCATAATGAAAATCCTCTACCACGCCTATTACCCTGCCATCTCCAATATGTTTACCCAGCGGTTGATCCCAGCCCATTTTTTTTACCAGAGTTTCATTAACAATAAATGAATTACCCACGTCTGTAATCAGTTTCTTTGATAAATCTCTACCCTCTTTTAGTTTAATACCCATCACCTCCATGAAGTCATTACCAACCTGCATGCTCATGATACTCGTCCGATCCTGCGTTCCTTCATTATTATCCACCATGGGCACCATAAAACTTGTAATATTACCAAGAACCTGGTTACATACCGATACGCCAAGAACACCACTGTTTTTTAAAAGTTCTTTTTTAATAGTTTCTACCTTGTCTATTACATCTGCAGTTCGCAGTGTAATCAATAGCCTGTTATTTTTTTCGAATCCCAACGCTTTATTTGATACATATTTCATTTGCATGGTCATAATCATTGTGCAAGCAATGACACAAACTGAGATTATGAATTGGATCAACACAAGTATCTGCCGTAACCTGATACTTCCTTTACCTGCCTGTTGACCTCCCACAAGGGCTGACAGGGGCAGTACAGACGAAAGATAAATAGCCGGATAAATGCCTGATACTAATCCTAATAACATGCTGAATACAAGCATCCCTATTAAAATGTAGGGGTCTGTCAAATCCTTTAATGCTATGGAATTACCAAGCAATTCATTTATAGGGGTCAAGTACATGGCAACCTGGAGAAGAATATAGCCAAATACCAGGGCGAGTAATGAGAAGGAAACTGCCTCCGTCATAAATTGGAATATCAGGCGTGTCCTTCCTGAACCCAGAATCTTCTGCATACCAATTTCTTTTGCCCGCTTTGTGGCGCGTGCGGTTGCAAGGTTCATATAATTAATACAGGCAACCAGCAGAATAAAGATCGCTACTGCGGTGAATCCATACAAATATGTCTTATTTCCTGTGGGCTCGTCTCTGTCGACATCCGAATGATAATGAATAGATGCCAGAGGCTGAAGCCAGGCCTTCCATGTAATATTTGATCCTCTTAAAACTTCTTCCATATTACGTTTGTTGAAAGAATCGGAAATCTTCTTGAAATCCTTAATATCATAGTCTTCAGGCATTATTAAGTATGTATACCGACTAATACTTGCCAGGGCTCGAAGCCGGGCGTTAGTTTCCTCAGGATCAGCCAATAACGGATTGTCTTCCGACATAAGAATATCATACTTCAGGTGGGAATTTGGAGGCAGATCAGCAAAAACATGTGTTACTTTAGCTGTATTATTTTCAGAAGTGATCAACTTACCAATAGGATTTTCATTACCCCAGTACTTTTTAGCAAGTGATTCACTTACTACAGCAGTACCAGGGTCCTGGAGCGCGGTTTCAGGATCACCATAAATAAATTCATGTTTAAAGTATTTAAAGATATCTTTATTTGCAAAAGCGTTGTTTTTCCAGTAAAAGGCCTTATCCCCGCTCTCCATCAAAACCTCTTGACCTACTATCAGGAACCTTACATAATCTTTTACTTCAGCATATTCTGATTTAAGCATGGGCCCCAGTAATTGTGATGTCTGCGCGAAACTTTCTGGTTTACCATTTACGTTATATTCGTTTACCACCCTGTAAATCTGCTTATATTTTGGGTTATGCTGATCATATGTAAGTTCACTTCGTAGATAAAGTCCGAGGATCAGACAGCATGCAATGGCAAGGGATAACCCGGCTATATTGATCACCGCGTAAATCTTTTCGCGGTAGAGGTTACGTATTGTAGTTTTGAGAACGGTGCTGGCCATATACTCTCTCCTCTCTGGTTTATTGTGAAACGACTTTGCCATCCAGTAATTGAATTACACTGCCGCTGTATT
>CAZCMD010000217.1:0-6930 GCA_964499695.1 uncultured Desulfatiglans sp. | reverse complement strand
AGTTCCGCAAGAAGGGCCTCAGCAGCCTTTGTTGCAGACTCCCGCTCTTCAACTTTGATCCCCGGACCGCTCTCAATAACAGCGGAATGGAAGAGTCCTTTTGCTGCCGGGCTTGCAAGGAGCATGCACACCTTTGCACCTCCGCCTGACTCACCGAATATCATTACACGATCAGGATCGCCACCAAACTTATCGATATTAGCCTGTATCCATTTCAGGGCAAAGATAATATCCAGTTGACCTGCATTACCTGAATGGGCATACTCTTCTCCTGCTATGTCACCAAGATGCGTGTACCCGAACACATTGAGCCTGTGATTCACTCCCACCATAACAGCGCCCCTCCGGGCAAGGTTTGTACCATCATAGAGCAGGTCTGAGGATGAGCCCATGGAAAACCCACCGCCATGAAGCCAGACCATCACAGGCCGCTTTTCCTTCTGATCAATAGCTGGGGACCATATATTTAAAAACAGGCAGTCTTCACTTTCAGGTGCAGGCACTCTGAACCCATCAGAGGCCAAAAGTATTTTACCTATCTCTGTATCAGGGGACATGCTGAACGGGGCTGCCGGGTTGGTCTGTGGCGCACGATAACCATATGAGGAGGCATCACGTATTTCTGTCCAGGGAGTAGGCGCTTTAGGCGGTTTGAACCGGTTTTCACCACCTGTTGTTGCCCCGTATCGAACACCGCGGAATGTGTAGACACCTTTATTTATATAACCCCGCACAGGCCCGTACTGGGTTTTTACAATGGGCTCGGGCAGAGGCTCTTTTTTTTCCTGAACAGGCTGGCATCCTGGTGTTAATCCAACTGAAAGGCCAGCGGCCCCAAATGCCATGGTGCGCAGGATAGTGCGGCGGTTTACAGGTTGTTGAAGGATTGAATTACGGATGTTATTTTTATTCTGTGTCATGGGAGACCTCCTTAAAAATTGGCTGAAAGCATATCATGGAATTCGTAGAGACGGGTTTCAAACCCGTCTCTACATAATTAAAAACCACCCCTGCATTCAAAATTTTCTGCATTATTACTATCCCCTTTACCTTTAAAGAAGGGGTATTTCGGATACGGGCAGAGTGGCCTGCTTATACCCGGTATATTTTTGCCTGTTGCTATAACCCTGTCTGGAGCAACGCCCTTTTCAACCCAGTTTATTATTGCACTAAGCATATCAAATGAGTCAACGGTCTTTTCTCCCCCGCTGCAATGGCACATCCCGGGCACCAGGAATAGCCGGCTCCACTCAGATACCTTTTCCGGCCCGCCATTATCCCTGATAAGGCGTTTGTAGTAGTCAACTGTATCAAGTGCGGAAAACCAGGGGTCGCTCATACCGTGATAAAATATTAGTTTACCCCCGTGCCCTGAAAATGTGCTCAGGTTTGTCCATAAAAATGTATCTCCGGCCGCTGCAACACCATCGGTCTTCTCTATATATTCTTTGTCGATATCCATCTTCGTATCTTTTACAGGAGGGCCAAGTATGCTCTGTGTCATTACGAGTAGTCCGGGGATACCAACCTTTGCATTCAAACCTGTATCAAGCGCAAAAGGAGAATATACACGCATTCCGCCGGATGAAACAGGGCCGGCTAATCCCTGCTTAACCGCCTTTACCTGTTTTTCAGTCAGGCAGTCATGCCTTTTTTCACCTTTACATTGCAGCCATTGAGGATCAAAATTACATCCAATATTATTAAAGACCAACCCATCCTTGAGACCATCCTTTGTGTCGCAGGCATTAAGAAAGGAATCAATGAGCAAATTAATATCCTTTTCAGGTAGCCCCCCGCCCGGTACAGGCTCACCTTTTTCATCAAGAGGTGCAGCCTGATTAAGGGAGACCTGCATCCACTTTGTGCCAAGGTTTGAGTAATTGGTCCTCATGGCCGGGGCGCCGGACACAATACCATCATAATAATCCGGGTAACGCTGTGACATGATCATTGCCTCACGCCCGCCGGTTGAACATCCCATATAGTAGGAATATTTTATTGGCTTTGAGTAATATTTTTTAACAATCTCCTTACCAACAATAGTAACCTTGCCTATGGCCTTGTAAAGGAAGTTCATGTAGGCCTCCTGGTCTGCCATGAAACTCACATCAAACGGCCCTTCACCGCTTTTATGACCAGTATCGGATGTGATCACGGCAAAACCCCTTGCCAGTGCCGGGATACCACCACCCTGAGCGCCAATCGGATCGGCAACAGTCCCATTCATACCACCGCCCCCCTGAAACATGAATCTCCCGTTCCACTCTTTTGGCAGGGCAATGGCAAAGCCTATGGCATAAGGTTTACCCTCATAGCCGATTCGTTTATCTATCTCACCGTCTACACGGCAATAGGCAGGTATTAAGCCGTCATAGGCAGGAGGCCCGAATGAACCCGGTTTCATCTTCTCTTCCGGTATCGCTGCGGCCTTTGTAATGGAGAGAATATACCCCTCCATTTTAAACTGCAGCATCTCTTCGCATCCGTATTCCGCTCCGAAGGCATTCTGTGCCAGAAGTGTTAATAGTGGTAGAAAGATCGATAAAATTTGTCTTGAAAAATATTTCATTTTTTTATCCTCCTGATTTATTAACATTGGTAAAGGCCCAATGATCGTACCCAAATTTTGTATACCAAAATGTGATTATCAGATTTTTCCATTATTTAAAATATGCCTTATTGCCGCTGTTGCACAGTTTTCACCATCTATTGCAGCAGAGACTATCCCCCCTGCATAACCTGCCCCCTCCCCGCATGGAAAAAGCCCTATGACCTCTGGATGCATATATGTTGCTTTTTCCCTTGGAATCCTTACAGGGGTGCTTGTGCGGGTCTCTACACCAATGAGCTGTGCATCATTTGATGAAAAGCCATGCATCCTTTTATCAAAATGTATAAGCGCTTCACGCATCCCCTTAACCATGAACAGTGGCAGTTCTTCATGCAACGGCATAGAGACAATACCGGGTATGTATGAAGAGGCGTTTAACGTTGAACTATGTTTACCTTTTATGAAATCCTCTGCTCTCTGTGCTGGGGCTGTCTGTGAGTTACCCCCCAGCGTGAACGCGAGCCTTTCCAGCTCCATTCGTAATTTCAGCCCCGCAAATTCACCTTCATTTTTATAGGCGACCCAATCCCTTTCATTTACAGTAACCACAAACCCGCTGTTTGCATAGGGTGAGTCGCGCCTTGAGACAGACATGCCATTTACTACCTGCTCGTTTGGAGAGGTGGCAGCAGGCACGATTATTCCGCCGGGGCACATGCAGAATGAAAATGCGCCTCTTTCTCCCGTCTGGCATGCAAGGGAATATGAGGCCGCTGGCAGGTTCTTGTGGTAACCTTTTGAATGGTACTGTATCTCATTTATCAGAGCCTGTGGGTGTTCTATCCTCACCCCCATTGCAAAGGGCTTTGCCTCAAGCAGTATACCGTGCCTTTTAAGCATGTAATAGATATCAACCGCGGAATGGCCTGTGGCAAGGATTAGGCTGTCTCCTGTAAATTCCATTGAGTCGTTTACAATCACTCCTTTGATGGTTTTATCATTAATGATCAGGTCTGTTACGCGGCTTTCAAAATGGATCTCACCGCCGCAGGATAGAATCGTCTCCCGAATGCCTGATACGATACCTGGTAGTTTGTTTGAACCAATGTGCGGGTGTGTGTCAACCATGATATCCGGGTCTGCACCATGTTGTACGAGAAGCCTCAATATCCTTTTTACATCGCCCCTCTTGGTGGAGCGGGTATAGAGCTTGCCGTCGCTGTATGCGCCAGCGCCACCCTCGCCAAAGCAGAAATTTGAATCAGGGTTAACGATATGTTTTTTCTGTATGGCGCTTATATCAAACCTGCGGTTTGTTACATTCTTACCCCGCTCCAGCACAATGGGTTTAATGCCCGCCTCTATCAGCCTTAATGCAGCAAACATGCCCCCAGGGCCGAAACCGACAATGATTACCTTTTTATCACCCTTTACCGGCTGGTATTTTATATTCTCTTCAGCAAAAAGCTGAGACTCGCTTATATAAACATCAAACAGGATTCTATAAACCGGGGATTTTCTTGAATCAATGGAGCGGCGAAGTGGAATAAGGGTGGTTATCTCATTAACATCAACCCCTAACTGATTAGCGGCAATCCTTTTATGGTGATCCCTGTCAGTAATATTTTCAGGGTTAATGGCAAGTTCAATCTGTTTTTTCATAATAGTCCCCTGCTATGAGGAAAGTGGATAAAAAAGTTTCAACGTTAATACCAGCCCCTTTCTCGTTTTTTAGGCCACGAAAACTTTTTTTTCAATAACTCATACACGTTAAACACCATAGGGCATATCTCGTAATTTTCTACGACTCCCAATAGCCTGAATACAAATTCATCCTTGTGCAGGTGAGGGAATGACCTGCAATCTTCAGGCCGGTGCTCATAACAGGCGCATATATTCCCTTTAAGAAAGGGGCAGGGGAGGCTTTTAATAACCAGCTCTTTTGAAAACTCGTCATCCCCCTCCTCAAGGTACTGGCTTATAAATTCCGAATCGCTTAATCCCAGTCCTTTTGCCATTCTTTCAATATCGTTCTCTGCCATAACGGTAGAAATTACACGGCAGCAATTACCGCACTCCTTGCAGTCGATCTCCCTTATCACCTGTTCATAAAGATTATGAACAATCTCATCCATCTCCTCTATTTCCATATATGATCCCTTAAGGAAGGTGCGAAACTCAAGGTTTTCACGCTCTCTTTTTTCTGCCAGTTCCTTTATGATTTCAAGATCGGTTTGCAGTTTCATTTGTTACCTCAAATATAATCCGGATTACATTCAACCTTAGATGCCTTTAAAAAATCTATATATTCCGCTGATGTATTGGTACAATCCTTTTTTTACCGCCCCTCCGGGGCTGACATTTATTACGAATGTTAAGGCTGTTAATATATCACCGCTACGCGGTTTTATTCAAATGTTACTCCAAAAATTAGCATAGGGTTTAATATTCTTTCCGCCAGAGCCTTCGTTCAATGCTTTTTAAGATACCCAATCGCATGGGTGAGGTATCTAACTATTACCTTTATTTTGTACCAGATATCTATTATGTTGAGACTTAAAGATAAAAATCGTTTCGACCTCGCTTTTAACACAAGGCTTTCGTCGCCTCACTGCGAAACCCCATGTAAAATCCAGGTATTAAAATGCCTGTAAAGACTTAGCGCCATTGGCGCGGAATATTAATAGATCATCAGAGAATATTAGAATCCAGCTCCTTTAGGAGCGTCATGTTAATACACAGTGAACCAGGAGTCATGATATCTCAATCATCAAAAACATATTCAAGGTTATATTCAACCTTATATGCCTTAAGAAAATCAAGGTATTCATCCCTAAATGTCCTTTTACTGTGATGTGCCTCTTGATTTTTTATGTAGTTTATAATCTTATCTACCTGGGATTGCCCGATGGTAAAGGCGCCATAACCTGTCTGCCATTCAAATCTCCCAGTAGCCAGCCTGTTTTCATTCACCCATTTTGAGGAGTTGGATTTTATATCACGCACCAGGTCTGAAAGGACGCATGCCGGATGAAAACCGATCAGAATATGGATGTGGTCTTTCATCCCTCCAATTATCATGAGTTTTTGATTTCTATATTTTATAATCCCGCTGATGTATCTGTATAATTCTTCTTTCCAGTCAGTGGAAATCTGACAAGATCTTCCTTTTACCGAAAAAACAACATGGACATATAATTGGGTGTAGGTGTTAGCCATTTTTGTTTTTCTTGCCCAGCATTCACTATTAATATACCACCCCTATGGGGCTGAACCGCTGACCTGACAACTTACTATTAACATATTACCCCGATGGGGCAGTGAAAAATGATATCATTGGTTTGGTATATTCTTATCCCCAAAAGAGGTAGTTCAATATAGATCTAAAATATTGCATTCATAAAGGACAAAACAGAACATAAATAAAGTTTTTTTACTACGCCAATTTTATCCATTATTTAGCCCCGAAGGGGCGGTATCTTAATAGAATCAGATATTGTATCATTTTGATAACCCCATAGGGGTGATATGTTAATTCCTACACCTCTTTTCTCTTCCATCTGCCCGTCATAAACAGAATAACATATCCGCAGGTAAGCATAACAAAGCTTAATGCCATTGCCCATCTTACACCAAGAACCTCAAGTCCCCACAGCTTGGGGAAGATTAATGCCATGGGTAAAAGCACGAACCATGTTGTGGTCACCTCAAAGGTCATGGGGATGGTTGTATCACCAACCCCTGTAAAAAAGTTCAGGAACACCGGCTCAAGGCCGCACATGAGATACCCTACCACACCGATCCTTAAAAACAGGGTTGTTACCCTGATGAGCTCCTGATCTCTGGTAAATATGGAAATAACCGCCTCCGGGAAAATAAAGGCAAGGGCACAGGCTATAATTACAAATGACTCTGCTATTCCAATCGCATAGAGACCGCTCTTCCCTGCCCTTTCAGGTTCACCTGCCCCCAGGTTCTGGCCTGCAAGTACGCCTGCGGCAGAGCCCATACCAACCCCTGCCATAAAGAATACCATCTCAACCCTCTGAAGGACAGTATGGGCAGCAACGGCGAGTGTCCCGTAATGTACTATTAATTTCATAACAATCAGGTTACTCAGGTTTTTCTGGGCCATCATGACAACACCCGGAATCCCTATCTTCAGTATCCTCCACATTAAGGGGAAATCTATTCTCATGCCTTTAAGGTGCAGTCGCAGTTGTGTCCTCCCTGTAAAAAGAACAAACAGGCTGGAGATAAGCCCGATAAGAAGGGAGCATACATTCGCAAGTGCTGCACCCACTACACCCATCCCCGGCACGAAAAGCCAGCCGAAAATAAACAGGGGGCTTAAGGCAACATGAAAAATTTTGCTT
>CAZCMD010000216.1:0-6939 GCA_964499695.1 uncultured Desulfatiglans sp. | reverse complement strand
GAAGCTGAAGGCTCAAAGGGAGGGGAGCTGAAAGGTGAAAGATAGGTGCTCGAAGCTCAAAGTTAAAAGCGTAGGATTCAAAGCAGAAGGCAATATATGAAAAAATGTGACATTAAGGGAGAAAAAAATATGGCCTTTGGATTTGAGAATTTAGAGGTCTGGAATAAAGCTGTTGATTTTGCAGTGAAAGTACTTGATGTTATGGATGAGAGGGTATCTAAAATACGCCACCCAAGGTTGATACAGCAGATAGAGGCCTGTTCAACAAGTATTGGGTTGAATATAGCAGAAGGGAAAGGCCGTTTTTCAAAGAAAGAATTTATACATCATCTGTATATTTCAAGAGGGTCTTTATATGAGACAATGACTCTATTGGAAATTATGAAAAGAAAAGAATGGGTTACAGATGAAAAATTTTCTGGATTAGCAAGAGATGGATTTGAAATTGCCTCAATGCTCAAAGGGTTAATATATTCTATCAAATAAAAACTCTGAGCCTTGAGCTTTTACATTCTTAAATTTGAGCTTCGAGCTTTCAGCTTTGAGCTCAGTACCCGGAGGAACAAAAATGAACGCTAAAAAACTTAAAATATTTACCAGCTTTATCACGATATTTCTTTTTGTTCTCAGTAATACTTTGCTGGCACAGAATTCTGCAACAGGCAGTCAACCAAAAGAGGCCCAGGAATATTATAAAATCGGTGTAAATGATATACTCGGGATCTTTGTGAAGGATGAAGCCGCCTTGACGCAGGATATGGTTGTCATGCCTGACGGCCGTATTATCTTTCCAATGATTGGTGAAATCATGGCACAAGGCCACTCCGCAATCGATGTAAAAGATACCATTTCTGAAAAACTCAAGGAGTATATAAAAAATCCGGTAGTTACAGTCATGGTAAGGCAGAGTAACAGCAGACGCATTTATACAATTGGCAATGTCAGCAGGCCGGGTCCATACCCGTTGGAGGCAGATATGACAGTATTACAGGCATTATCTGTGGCAGGTGGGTTTACCGAATGGGCGGATAGAAAATATGTAATGGTTGTAAGAAGGGCAAATGGTAAAGAGACCATGTTAAGGTTCAATTACCAGGATTTTATCGCCGGAAAGAACCTGGAGAATAATTATATGCTTGAGCCGGGGGATACGATTGTGGTGCCATAGAAGTTGAAAGCTCAAAGCTGAAAGCTCAAAGCTGGAAGGGAAAGGCTGTAGACTGTAGACTATAGGGAAGAGAGGAGGGGCCAGATTATGGTGGCGATGAGTAAAACATTTGAGGATCTGGGTGTTTGGCAGAGGAGTCATTCTATCGTTTTCTTTTCTGGAAGAGGTGCGTTACTATCTTATACTGGCTAATGATCTTGATTATGCCCAAACTGAATCTTTATTAAAGGGACTCAACGAGGCTGGCTGCATGTTGTCATCATTTATAAAGACAATTAGTAAAAAGGTGTAATGCCAATTTCCTTCTTCTGACTCCTGTCTTCTGTCTCTTATCTCCTGCTTTCTATTTACTGTCTGCTTCTTTCATGGTATAGAATTTGCTAATGTATCAACAAAAGTGAAAAAAAGGGTAAAAGGTCAAATTAGCAGCTATAATTTGTCAACTATTATAACAAAGTGTCAATTTATTAGCTAAAAATATATTAATTATCCTTAAATCTTTTTACTTTATTACATGAGGACAACATGGATAGAAAAATTATTGTTTGTATTTCTCTCGCAATATTGATGAGCTGCGGTTCTCTATTCGCAAGTTACCAGATGGAAATAACCCCTTCCCTCTCACTAGGGTCATTATATGATGATAATATTGACCTGGACAATACTGATGAACAAAGCGACTGGATATTTACGCTTACTCCGGGGGTTGTTTTTAATGTTGCCTCTCAGAAAAACAATTTTTCTCTTAATTATGCACCCTCAATTGTTCGATATAAAGAAAGAGATGAAAACGATACAGTAAGGCACGCAGCATCAATGACATTCAATCAAGCATTGACTCAAAACCTTGAATTCAGGATTTCTGATACCTATTTAAAATCTGAAGAACCGCTGGAAGAGACAGAAAATATCATTGGAGTGAGGAGAACAAGGGAATCCTATCAGCGTAACAATGGCGACGTAAGCATGAGATACAGTTTCGGGTCTTCAAATATGTTTGAAGTAGGGTACAATAACTCCTGGCTGGAAAATGATGATGTAACTATTGATGATGGAACAATTGAAGATCCTTACGCCAGTTATTTATACTGGTTTAATGTAAAACATGGTCTTGAACTGAATGCCGGTTATACAAGGGCAGAATTCACAAGGGATAATAATACCCCGCCGGATGATGATGATTACTCAGGGTTGACCCAGGGTATTGGTTACAGGTACAGGTATAACCCCCAGTCCACCTTTTTTATGCATTATGATTTTACTGATAGAGATTTTAAAGGCAGCACAATCGATTATGAGGTTTATGAAGGTCGCCTTGGTCTTGAAAAAAATATATCCCAGGATATGTCCTACAGTATATCTGCCGGGTATTTACTCCGGAAAACGGATTTGGATGAAGAAGATGATGGTTTAAATGCTGATATCTCCCTTACTAAAACATTTAATCGGGGCTCCTTGAATATAAGCGGCAGCAGCGGGTGGAATGAGGCTTATCTTGAAGCAGATAGCCGTGGCTTTACCAAGTATCAGAGTGTGACCTCTTCTTTCAATTATCAGGCAACAGAAAATTTAAGTAACAATATCTCTCTCTCATACAGGCAGGATAAGGATGAAGATTCAAGAAAATCAAAGACAGTGAGTGCCGGTTACGGATGGAGCTGGGCATTCTTAAGGTATTATTCCATGTCTTTGAATTATACTTGCTCTGTGAGGGATGACGATATCGGTACGGATGATTATCTTGTGAACCGTGTAATGTTTAGTTTGAGATGGAGTAGACCTTATAGGTAGATGTTTAGGGTGTAGGTGTATAGGTTGTAGCGGTTTAGGCTGTAGGTATTACAAGCAATATACCTGAAAGCCTATAACCTAAAAAACGGAGACAATGTGTGAGATCATACAAAATTGAGAGCATTTGAGCTTGCTGATGATGTAGTAGTAAAAATATATCAAGCTACAAAATGTTTTCCAAAAGATGAAATGTACGGACTTACTTCTCAAATGAGAAGGACAGCAGTATCGACCCCGTCTAACATTGTTGAAGGATGTACGCGTGAAAGAAGAATTGAATATTGTCGTTTTTTGGAGATAGCCTTTGGTTCACTAAGGGAATTACATTATCAGTTTTGTTTATCAAATAGATTAGGCTATTTGAATGAAAATGATTATATAAAATATGAGCCACTTATTATTGAGGCAGAAAAAGTATTAGGTTCTCTAATTAGATCAGTTAGAAAAGATAATACTAATTAAAAAGCGAACTATTTTATTGCTAAATAGCTAAAACCCTACAGCCTAATAACCTGTATTTAAGAGAATTATGGAAAACTTTGACATTAAAAAATACATAGAATTGGCCCTGCGCCGGAAGTACTGGATAGTAATCCCATTTATGGTCGTAATCCTCGTAGGATTTGCCTATCTTTTAAAAACCCCTAAAATATATGAAGCGAAGACCCTTATCCTTGTGCAGGAACAAAAGGTTCCTACGGAATATGTCCGTTCAATTGTATCCTCCGATACTCAGGATCGACTCAGGACGATCACCCAGCAGGTAACAAGCCGGACAAACTGTGAAAAGATTATTACCGACCACCAGCTTTATAGTGATGATACCAAGATGTTAATGGAGGATAAATACAATCTTTTTGTAAAAAGCGTAGATATTAAAGTCTCAGGACGTTCAGGCAGAGAAGGGAATGCCTTTACGATTACCTTTCAGGGAAAAGATCCGCGTAAAACCATGCTGGTGACAAATACACTCGCATCAAATTTTATTACAGAGAATCTTAAGCTGAGAGAATCACAGGCATTTGGCACTTCAAGTTTTCTGGCAGATGAACTTGAATCAGTTAGAACACAGCTTCAGGAAAAAGAAGAACAGGTAAGGGTATACAAGGAAAAATACAGGGGGGGGCTTCCTGAAGAACGAGACACCAACCTCAGGATGCTTGAGAGGCTTCAGTTACAGTTGGATCAGTTAAATAATAATCTGCGGGCCGCTGAAAACCGCAGAATGATTTTACAACAGGGGGCCTCTTCCGGATTTACTGAAGGACTCCCTCGTAATGATTCATTAACTCCACAGCAGAGATCTGCTAATACGCTAGAGGGGTTGAGGAACGAGCTGAAAAACCTTCGATTAAAATATACGGATAACCATCCTGATATCATTGATTTAAAAAAACAGATTGAATCCATTGAATCTCAACTGGGCTCTTCTGAAGGCATAGTCGATAATACAAATGACGGTTCTTTCAAGGTAAATAATCTGGCTAATATGCAGTTGGATGAAGTTCAGCGTGAAATATCTACAATAAAGGGACAAATAGAAAATATTAGCAGCAAGATTAGATTTTATGAAACAAAGCTGGAAGAAACCCCTAAAAGAGAGCTGGAATTGGTAGCCCTGAACAGGGATTATAACAGGCTTCATGGACTATATAACTCTATGCTGGATAGAAAACTGGAATCACAGATAGCTTTAAATCTTGAACGAAATCAACAAGGTGAACAGTTCAAAATTATTGACTCTGCGCAGATACCAATAAAACCGGTGAAACCGGATATCAGGAAGCTATTATTGATGATCATTGGTATTGGGCTCGGCATAGGTTGTGGAATGGCCTATCTTGTGGAATTTCTGGATTCCTCATACAGATCACCTGATAATGCAGAAAAGGAACTGGGCTTTCCAGTGTTGGTTTGCCTTCCCTATCTTTTTACAGAACAGGAGCTTAAAGCAAGGAGAAAGAGGCGGATTATTATCGCAAGCTCCATGGTTGCAGGTTATTGTGTAGCGCTTATCGCTGTTGTGATAACAATTAAAGGTTTTGATGAAACAATAAGCTTTTTTAAGGGCTTTTTAACTGGGATCAGCTAAACCCGGTTGAGATATTATAAACGGATATAAATGTATACTTCATTTTATGAACTGAACGAAAAACCCTTTGAACTGACACCATCATCAAGATTTCTCTATCTTGGCGACATTCATAAGGAAGCATTAGCCCTTTTAACATATGGTGTTACAGAGAAAAAGGGTTTTATTCTGCTTACAGGAGAGGTTGGGACCGGTAAAACAACAATGGTTCATGCCCTCCTCAATAATCTTGATGATAGTGTTCAGTATGTACATCTTTCAAATCCTATGGTTTCACCCAAGGATTTCTTGAAATACCTGGCATATTCGGTTTTAAAAAGACGCTTTCAATTCAAGACCAAGGGCGATCTCCTGATCTGGTTTGAAAATTATTTAAAAGAGTGCCAGCGGAAGCGTATTAACTTTGTATTGATAATAGATGAAGCACAAAACCTTTCATTTGAACTGCTTGAAGAGATAAGACTTTTATCTAACATGGAAAATGGTGATGAAAAGCTTTTAAATATTTTTCTTGTTGGTCAGCCTGAATTTAATACCATATTAAATGAGCCCAGATGCAGGCCGCTTCGTCAGAGGATAGGTATAAGCTATCATATCCGACCCCTTGATGAACAGGGCACAGGTGAGTATGTCTATAAAAGGCTGGATCTGGCCGGTGCAAAGGAGAGCAGGAAGCTGTTCGGTAAAGAGGTAATTAAAGCATTGCATTTCTATTCAAACGGGTATCCCAGGGCGATTAATGTCCTAGCAGATAATCTTCTATTATCGGGTTATTCAAGAAATACTAAAAAATTGACCCCTGAAATGGTAAAGGAATGCTATCTTGAAACAAAATATGAAGCCCCTCAGTACGATATCGAATTAGTTGGCAGGGTAAATAATGATATTAGCCGGATTACCATCTCATCGGGGTACTGGAAGTGGCTGGCTGGAATTTCTGTGATACTTTTTTTTGTTATCATTCTGGCAGGCTCTGCCTATTTTTTAAGGTCACAGCAGGTTATTGTGGAATCAGATATAAAGACATTGAAGGAAGAGTTTCAGTCATTAAAAACAGGTATGGAAGAGAATCAGCGGCAGATACTTGAGGCGCTAAAGACAAAAGATAATGCTGTAGCTGAAAATAAGATAGAGCAAGAAGTAAAAGACTGACATAATCTGTCATGTCCCGATTTATCGGGGCATCCATTTAGTAAAAATATCTAAAGTGGATTCCCGTTTTCACGGGAATGACGAATACAAGTTAATTTTTTTTGAGGGAAACTTTGGGAAAGATATTTGATGCCCTGGAAAAACAGAAAAAAGAAAACATAGTTGTCTCCAACCAGTTTAAGACCATTGATGAAGGTCGGAGAACCGCACCAAAAGAAGTTAATGAGACATTCAAGGTGCAGCAGGTTAATGCAAAATATAATCACAAACTTGTTGTGCTTACTCAACCAGGGTCAATAGATGCTGAAAATTTCAAGACTCTTAGGGCACAGGTATTATTCCCCAAAGATGGCAGGCGGAACAGGGTAATTATGGTAACAAGCGTATTCCCCGGTGAAGGTAAAACCTTTGTAGCGGCAAATCTTGCAGTGAGCATTGCCCAGGGGATTAATGAATTTGTATTGATGGTTGATTGTGACCTCAGAAAACCTGACCTGCACAAGATGGTCAATGCAGAAAACAGTGTGGGGCTCAGTAATTATCTGTTGGATAAAATGCCAATGCAGAATCTGTTGCTAAAAACCGGTATAGAGAAATTAACACTTCTACCTGCAGGAAAGGCTATTAAAAAACCATCTGAACTCCTTGCCTCCAATGAGATGAAAGATTTTCTGATAGAGGTGAGAAACAGGTATGAAGACCGTTTTATCATAGTTGATGCTGCCCCCCTTGGTGT
>CAZCMD010000215.1:0-6954 GCA_964499695.1 uncultured Desulfatiglans sp. | reverse complement strand
CTTGTGCCCATGAGCATTTCATCAACACGCTCTTTTGTCGGGAGGACAATGGGCAGAAAATCAGTAAACCTTTTGTCAAGAAACAGCTTATGCAGTTCTTCCTCTGTACCTGTATATGTTTCAGGGCCTCGGTCTCTTTTTATCTCACCGCCCTTCAGCTCTTCGGATGTCAGGGGTTTAGTAAATTTATCAACAATCTCCTTCATTACGTTATTTCCGGTACGGGGGTTGTTACCGTTAATAACATCTCTCTTTAACTGCTCCCTTGTCTTTGCCCAGACCGGTCCCTGTATCCACTGTGTACGAATCCCTGGCATGCCACACTGTAATGCCTTATCGGTTTCCTGCTCGTAAAATTCTGCAAGGACAATAGAAACTGAAGGGATACCCATGTTTGCTTCAAAATTGATTGAGTGCTCGACAACTGCCGGCGCGCACTGGCTTCAGTGGCCAAGACCGATGATGATTGCATCCGCCTTTTCCTTCATCTCAGCCCAGAGGGCCGGGTCTTCAGCATTAAAACCCATTCCGCCTTTGCGTTTGTAAATGGCATTAGTCTTCGGGTAGTTCGCCTTGAACCAGTCAACCATTTCATAAAGCAGATTATCGCCGCCCACAAAACCGTCATCAACTATATATATGGTCTTGCCATCAAGTGTATCGAGCCGCGGGGCCATCTTTTTAAGTGTGATGTTGGGTGGTGTGCCAAGCGGGGTGAGCACGGTTATCTTTTCGCCTGATGAGGCTGCCTGTGCCTGACCGGTGAGAGCCGGGGAGCTGATAAAAAGCCCCAGCATAAATGCTGCCATTACAGCAGCGGATAAATACCTCTTCATAAAAATCCTCCTTTAATAATTAGGGTTATCTTATTGACCGGATACCATGATTGACATATGGGCCCGGAATGCGCTGCTATATGGATTAATTAATTTTAAGCTCATATTATTTTAGCTGCCAATGTTTGTCAATGTTCATCCTGGATGCCAAAAGGAGTAATTTTAGGCGAACTATCGATTTTTTTGATACAAACGATTATTACCCTGCTATATAATTATTTTCGTGAAAACCTCTGACTTAAAAATATTGCATAAAAGAAATGAATCAATTAATATCACCTTAAAAAAACTAGGAGGGTATCATGGGATCATTCTTGAAAATGGTTGTAGCCTTACTATTTACAATACTGGTAATTTCCTGTGCCTCAAAAAGTTATCAGATACCGGATAAGTATGCCCTGGACAGCCAGCTTGAAAGGGTTGATGTGGTTAATAATATAAGTATGGGAAAGGCCCCTGCCTTTACCTCATTTAATAGTTCTTTTGAAGATCCACAGTCTGTAATTGCGCGGCGTGATACGGTGACATTCAGTGAGACTCAAAGTCAGTGGATAAAGGTGGATGAACAATCATTTATTATACGGTCCAGTGCGAACACCTATTATCTTCTTGTGCTGCATGTGCCCGCAATAGGGCTCATGAACACTGAAACCATCAGCTTTACCCTTCTCTCAAATATCATAAAGGCAAAAGCGGATTGGCTGGATTTGGGCGGCTCAAAATATATGATAGACAGGATCTACAAGATAAACAGCACTGACCAGATGAATGCTATAAAAAACCAGATATTAACCTCTGGCAATTAGAATGAATCAGAAGGATGGTCTGTCAGGGATATTTTTTCTATCTGTCTTTCTATTGCATCAAGCAGTTCCTGGGGTCTTATGGGCTTGTTGGTATAATCGTTCATGCCGGCATTAATGCAGCGCTCCCTGTCACCCTGCATTGCATGTGCGGTCATGGCAATGATTTTTATGTTGTGATCAATCACGCTTGAATTTTGATCACGAATTATCCTTGTTGCCTCAAGCCCGTCCATCTCAGGCATCTGGATATCCATAAGGACAATATCATATTTGAAAGACTCTAACGCCTTTATTGCCTCTTTACCGTTTGCTGCAGAGTCTGCCTTAAACCCGAATTTTTCTATCATCTTGAGCGCGAGCTTCTGGTTTATGATATTATCCTCAACAAGTAGTATCCTGGTCTTTCTCCTTTTTTCTTCTGATATGGTGTATCTCGTTACTATCTGCCTCCTGTTTGCATCCCCTTTCCGGGTCTCACGGCTTAAGACATTCATAAGGCAGTCAAATAGATGAGATCTCCTGATCGGTTTTGTCAGGTAGGCGGCGAAGCCGATCTTTTTCATCCTGGATGCATCACCCCTTATGCCTTGGGAAGTGAGCATAATGATGGTTGTATCCTTGAGTGCCGATGACTCCTTTATACGCTTTCCCAACTCCGCACCATCCATTGCAGGCATCTGCATGTCTATCAAAATGGCATCAAAGGGGGCATTGACCTTTGCCACGGCATTCATCATGGAAAGGGCCATCTCACCCGAGTCTGCAAGGTCACAAAAACATCCCCATGCCTCAAGATACCCCTTCAGGATCATCTGATTTGTCTTGTTGTCATCAACCACAAGGAAACGCTTCCCGCGTATCTCAACAGGGGTTTCTGGTTTTTCTTCAACTGTATCGGTCTGTTTATCAAACTGTACTGTAAACCAGAAGGTAGAACCCTTGCCAGACTCACTCCTGACCCCTATCTCACCACCCATCAATTCTGCCAGTCTTTTTGAAATGCTCAGGCCCAGGCCTGTCCCACCGTACATCCTGGTTGTTGAGGCGTCGGTCTGCTTGAATGCCTCAAAGATCATCTCCTGTTTATCCTGAGGTATGCCTATGCCGGTATCAGACACCTCAAACCTCATAGTTATCCTCCCCTCCTGTTCTGAGACCGGGAGGACCTTTATTATAATTTCTCCCTTTTCTGTAAACTTGATGGCATTACTAATAAGGTTAATGAGTATCTGGCGGAGCCTGCCAGGGTCACCCTTTAATAACGCAGGGATATCCTCATGGATGTTATATATTATCTCAAGGCCCTTGTTGTGAGCCTGTATTGCCGGCAGTTCCACCATCTCTGCAATGGCGGTTCTCAGATTGAAATTTAGTACCTCAAGATCAAGTTCACCTGCCTCTATCTTTGAAAAATCAAGCACATCATTGATTATGGTTAAAAGATTTTCAGCGCTTCTCTTTCCTGTATCGATAAGATCAAGCTGTTCATTATCAGGGTTGGTAGCAAGCAGCAGGTTCAGCACACCCATAACCCCGTTAAGGGGGGTGCGGATCTCATGACTCATGTTTGCAAGAAACTGGCTCTTTGCCGTATTCGCCTGTACGGCTGCCTCTTTAGCCTTTTTGAACTCAGCGGCTGCCTTTTTTGCCTTGGTAACATCCCTGACTGTCTCTATGAAAGCAGTAACCTTGCCACCTTTGCCGAACACAGGGAATGCCTGGAATTCCATATCAATGAGCCCTGTATTAGGCGCGGTGACGGTTATTTCCTCCTTCTGAGCCATGCCTGTTTCTATTGCCTTTACACCAAGGCAATGAGGGCACACAGAGTCACGGTTTTCAAATACCTCATAACATTTTCGTCCAAGGATATTTATAGCCGTTAAACCGCGCTTTTCGGCGGATGCAGTGTTGGCTATGAGCAGATTATAGTTTGTATCTATCAGATTAAGGGTAATATCTATGTTCTGCACAAGTATTCGATTCATCTCTTCACTCAGGGCGAGTCTCTTTTCAGCCTCTTTCCGCTCTGTGATATTCCTTGCTATAACGAGGTATATCCGTCCTTCAATATCTATCTTATTTGAATTTATCTCTACATCTATTAATGACCCATCTGACTTAACCCACCTGGTCTCAAACTGGATAAATTTATCTCTAATTTTTATCTCTTCCCGAAGGGCATCCTGATATTCCGGTGGATGCAGGTCTATAACCTTCATGTTTAAAAGCCCTTCTCTGTTATACCCAAGTAATTGACACATGCTGTTATTTACATCAATTATTATCCCCATTTTATGGATGATTATGGCATCCAAAGAGTTCTCAAACAGATCCCTGAATCGTTTTTCACTCTCCGTCAGCTCCTTTGTCCTCTGCTCAACACGTAACTCCAGCTCATCGTATGCCTTTTTTAATTCGTCCTGGGCCCTTTTTCGTTTTGAGATATCCGTGTATAATGAGTATCCTCCCACAAACTCATCATTAAAAAAAATGGGGGATAACCGCACCAGTACATGTATAAGCCTTCCATCTTTTGTGCGCCGGACAGATTCATATTCCATACGTTCACCGACAGCAAGCTTAATAGCCATTTGATCAGATTCCGCTTGGCCCTTTGAAATAACAGGCCTGATCAGATCATCAATATTCTTGTTAAGAGCTTCATCTTCCGTGTACCCGAACATGGTGGTAAATTCCGGGTTTACATATTTCACCATCCTGTTCATGGTTACAACGACTGCCTCCTGGGCTGTCTGGAATATGGTCTCCAGGAGTTCGGGTTTGCTGGGGAACATTATCTGGGTTGGTTCAGGAGAATGTTTCTCCATATTTTTTCCTTTTTTGTTTTAGCGCCTCTGATGTCCTGATACTTTGATTGACAACTCATCACACCGGTCAATGCATATCTCTGGTATATATCTGTGCCCGTTAATATTCTGCAACAGTTATGCCACCGGGTATATTTGCCATTATAATATCATTATGCAGTTTTTTATATGTAATTTATATGTATTATATTCCCATTATATATAGTTAAAAGAGTCAGTTTTTTGACTGGGTAATGTAATATGACAGCCATTTTCGGTATGGAAAATCACCTGTTTTTTCTAAAAAAAATTATTAAACTGTATTGACAGACGACATATGTCGTTGTATGGTGACTACACTTGTCGTTTTAAAAATCACATGAAAAAGGATTTATAATGTCTGAAAAACTGGCAAAACTCACAGACCCTGAATTCGAGATAATGAAGATAGTATGGGATCGCGGAAAAGTAACCATCAACGAGGTGCTGGATGCTGTTAATACCTTGCACAACCGTGATCTGAAGAGGACAACAATTCAGGTGCAGATGAAACGATTAGAAGAAAAGGGGTGGCTCAGACATCATGAGGAGGGAAGGAATTTTTTATATGAGGCTACCCGTGACAGGGAAGATGTGGCAAGGGAAATCACGGGTGATATTAAGAAGAGAATATTTGACGGCTCCTACGCAAACCTGGTCAGGGCATTATTCCATGGGGCCGATATAACAGGTGATGAGATAAAAAGAATCAGAAAGATCTTGGATGACTATGAAGGGAAATAGTCCATGGATTTATATTCTCTGGCTACAAACACCGGATCAGCAGAACTGATCCTCAATCTGTCATTGCAGGTGATTATTGTCTCCCTGGCTGGCTGGATAATCATGAAATTATGGAGACCCAGGTCTGCACCTGCCCGGAGTGCGGGTTATCTGGCCGTATTGATCTCCATTGCGATCCTTCCTGTTTTAACTGTCATGTTCAACACTGACCGGATCGCATGGTTTCAATCAACCATAGAACTTCCTCACTCTTCCATTAATCAGCTATCTGCACCAGTTCAGAAAATATCAATCCTGGGGAATGCGGGTATTAAAGATAATAATCAGGATGAGATCGTTGATGGCCTGTATAATGAAACAAGCCCTTCATTTACATCCTCTGATCAAAACAGTACCCGGATAAATAAAACATCTGTCAAAGAGCAGCATGAAACACTGCACAACATGTATGATAAGACAGGCTCTGCCAAGCTACCCAATAACCGGATTCCTATTCCGGATTCAGAGAATCAGAAAAAGGCAAATGTTACAGGCAATAAACAGGATGAAATACCAGTAAGTTTATATGAGAGAATAGGGTCATACTTTTTTACACGAGACAGGGTTCTCCTTGCTGTCAACATATTCGGGGCAATCTGGATCGCCGGATTTATAGTCTTTATTCTGCGCCTGGGGTTTAAGCTCTCTTTTTTAAAAGGTTATATGCATAATCTTAAGACTGATGACAGGGAGCGGCTGAAAAAGGTCTACAGCACCATAATGCATGTATTTAAAAACAGGCCTATGCCTGAAATCTATTTTTCTTCTTCCCTTTCATCGCCTGTAACAGTTGGGATTATCAAGCCTGTGATGATCCTTCCAATGGAAGTCGAATACATTGCAGATGATGAATTAAAAAGCATTCTTTTACATGAACTTGCCCATATTTTTCATGGTGATAATTTTACAGGATTTTTTCAGCATGTTCTTTCCTCGACTTTCTGGTGGAATCCGATTGTTTACCGGTTGAATTCCGAATACTCCGATTCCAGGGAAGATGTTTGTGATAATTACGCTATCAATGTATTGAAAAGCCCGAAAAAATATGCAGCAACCCTGCTTAATCTTGCAGAGAAGACATGCCTTTTTACCACTATGCCGGCCGCTGCAGGGATGTCTCTTTCCAAAAAATCTCTTGAGCACAGGGTGCTGGGACTTTTAAAGATAGATCGGGATTTAAGCACGCTGATCAAACCATCATTTATGCTTTTCTCTTTAACAATATTAATCCTTATATCTTACTTCGGACTTGGAATGAGGATATGTTTTGTGGACAGGGATGATTCCAGGAGAATTGAATACTCTAAAGAGAGTCAAAAAGCTAAAATCAAGTACACTATAGATCCCTCTCCAGGAAAAGGCTGGCAGGAAAAACCTGAAGTACCATTTAACGATTTCCTTTTTGTTCTTCCAGATAAGGATGCAATGATATATGTGGCTGGCATTCCCGCCACTGAAGGAAGCCAATGGATGGCCGCTGAAGACTTTTTCAGGACCTGGAGTGAAGGAATGCAGAATAAATACCAGTATAAAGATTTTACAATTGAATCGAGTGGAAAAACAACAGTGGATGGTCGTGAATCATATTATGCCACTTATGAATTCGTGTTTAATTTCAACAGAAGAAAAGAGAAGGTATATATTATTCACGATGAGAAATCTTTTTACCGGTTTCGATAC
>CAZCMD010000214.1:0-6997 GCA_964499695.1 uncultured Desulfatiglans sp. | reverse complement strand
AATATCTTTTTTACCCGGTTTTGCTTGACTTTAACCGGATTAACTCCGTGGTAAAATATCTGCTGCATTTTATTACCTGCGCCCTGATCCTCCGAAGATACCGCCAAGTATACCACGTACAATCTGCCTGCCTAACTGACTTCCCACAGTGCGCACGGCCTGCTTGGCCATTGTTTCAACCATGCCCTGCCGTCTGTTTGTGCCCCACAGGATATTACCGAGCATGCCCTGTCCCTTTTCAGCCGGTTTCTCAGACTTAACCTCTCTTTGCTTGCCGCTATCCGGGACACTGACCTTCTCAAGCGCGCGCCTGTTTAATATCTCGTAGGCTGATTCACGGTTTAAGGGTGTATCATACTTCATGCCAATGGGGCTCCGTGCCCTTATCGCAGCCCGCTCATCAGGTGTTATGGTCCCCATGCGGCAGCGTGGCGGACATATGATTGTTTTCTCAACAGGCATGGGCACACCTTTTTCCTGGAGTGTTGAAACCAGGGCCTCACCCACCCCGAGCCTTGAGATTTCAGAGACAACATCAAGTTTGGGGTTCACTGCAAAGGTCTCTGCTGCGGTTTTAACTGCCTTCTGATCACGCGGTGTAAAGGCGCGAAGCGCATGCTGAATGCGGTTACCCATCTGACCAAGTATCTCACCGGGCAGGTCATCAGGGAGCTGTGAACAGAAGTACACCCCAACACCCTTTGAGCGGATCAGCCTTACAACCTGCTCCACACGCTGGCGCAGTACTGCGGGGGCATCATCAAACAAAAGGTGGGCCTCATCAAAGAAGAATACAAGCCTGGGTTTATCAAGATCACCCACCTCTGGCAGGTTCTCAAATAACTCTGACAAAAGCCACAAAAGAAAACTGGAATAGAGCCTGGGTTTAAGAATAAGCTGATCAGCAGCAAGTATGTTTATAATACCGCGCCCGGAAAGATCAGTCCGCATAAGGTCTGTAAGATCAAGTGCTGGCTCACCGAACATCTGGTCACCACCTTCACGCTCAAAGGCGAGCAGGGCGCGCTGTATGGCGGCAATCGACTGCTTACTTACAAGGCCATATTGTGCTGAGACCTCTGTACTCTTCTCGGCGATAAATCCCAGAATAGCCCTGAAATCATCGAGGTCTAACAGGAGCAGCCCCTGTTCATCTGCAAGCTTAAAGACAACCTCCAGGGTTCCTGCCTGGGTGTCATTAAGCTCAAGTATACGGCTCAGAAGAGTGGGCCCCATCTCACTGATGGTTACACGCACAGGATGGCCCAGTTTGCCATAGATATCCCAGAATACTGATGGAGACGCTTCATTTACATAACCTTCAATACCTATCTGGGTGATCCTCTGCTGTATCTTATCGTTCATGGCGCCCGGTATGGCAATGCCTGCAACATCTCCTTTAACATCAGAGATAAATACAGGTACACCCATGCGTGAAAAACCTTCGGCAAGAAGAAGGAGGGAGATAGTCTTACCCGTGCCTGTGGCCCCTGCAATAAGCCCGTGGCGGTTACCGTATTTTGATAAAAGGTGGACCTGCTGTTCGCCCTTTCCTATGAGTATCTGATTCATGGATGCCCTCCTTATCGTAAGCCTGTTTTTATGTTTTCCGGAAAAATATATCTTTATTATTTAGATGCGAGTTTTAATCCTTTTTAAACCATCTTTTATTAAGGGTCAAATTATCTTTTTGATCCTATACTTGGTGCAATATATCATTTAATATTTGAACCATTTATGTCGTTCAAACGACTATATAGGTAAAAAGGTAATTATTCTGACATGTCAAGAAATGTAGATCAGGTCTTTAACGATATATTAGTGCTGATGGCACTGGACGGTGACAGGGAGGCGTTTGATAAACTGGCCAGGCGTTGGTGGCCCCGCCACTACACGCATGCATGCAGATTGCTCGGTTATCATGAAGGTGCCGCCGATGTTGTACAGGAGGCCTGGAGCCAGATCATAACCGGGCTCAAGAAACTCAATGATGTGTCGCGGTTTTCGGCTTGGTCATATTCCATTGTATCCATGCGCTGTTATGACCTGATCAGGAGAAGAAAGACTAGCAAACAAAATGAAACAGTCGATGATGAACAAATAGGCGAGAGAGAGGCAGATGAGAGTCTGAAGATGGATATGGAGAAAGCCCTGAAGCAACTGCCTGGAGAACAAAGGGCAGCGCTTGCACTGTTTTATGTTGAGGGTTTTAATGTTAATGAAATAGCAACTGCGCTGCATATACCCGCAGGCACGGCCAAGACCCGGCTCTTTCATGCAAGGAACAAACTAAAAGCCTTTTTTAATAATATTGAGGGGCATACAGGAGGAAAAAATCATGAGTAATAAAGAGACAAGTAAACTGGACAAGGCCATTTATGAATCACTGTCACAGGAAGATCAGGATTTTATGGCCAGTCTTGATGCAGAACCAAAGTACACAGATCAGGCTCTGGGCATTTTCAAGGGTCGTCTGGGCTTCATCAACTTGGTGACTACTATTATCTTTTATTTAATGATAATAGTGCTGATATACGCTCTCATCCGATTCTTTAATGTCTCCCCAGATATCGCTGGTATGTTGAAATGGGGAGGGCTCGCAGCAATTTGTTTGGGTGGAGCATGGGTAAGCAAGCTATGGTTTGCCCTGCATCTGCAAACCAACAGGGTCTTGAGAGAACTCAAGAAACTGGAGCTGCAGATTGCTTCTCTGAAACAGAATCAGTAGGGGTGGACTGACTTACCACGCCAACTTGTCATGTCGTAGCCTTTGACGAAGGTGGAAGCTTCTTGACCACCATAGTTTTAACGACGGTGGTTAGCGAAGGTGGTTAGCAACGGCGGGTGTCCGCCAGTACCACCTTTTCGCTTTGAGCTTAGGGCTTTAAAATTTTGAATTTTGAACCTTGAATCTTGAATCTTGAATCTTATGCTTTCAGCTTTCTGCTCTTCTCCCCTTGTTAAATTTTGAATCTGTAACCTTGAATTTTAATTTGTTTTTATTGATCATTGTTCATTGAAAAATCTATTGCTTTTCCAATCCATTAGTCTTAAATCTTTTACCTAGTGTCCATCCAAAAATCATTGTTTTTGGATTTCCATCCTCCGTAGCAGTGCTACTGCGGAGGACGGGCAAGCGGTCAGCCCTCAGCATTCAGCTTTCAGCAAAATGCATTAAAAACAAAGAATTGGCTGATCGCTGATCGCTGACAGCTGAAAGCTCCATCTGAAATTTGACTTTTTCTTGAGAAATGTGACCGTTAAAGGAGGTTAACCATGGAAACGAAAAAAAGTTTATTTATTTTGATTTCCGTTGTTTTTCTATTCATGTTAGACCTATCCACCTTTGGTGCCGGTACTTTATTAGCGGCAAAGCCGAATATGGTTAAACCGGGAGAGTTAGTCATTGAGCCTGCAACTCTTATTTCCCTTGCGTTTGGATGGTATATAGAGGGTGATGAGAATCGAAATTCTGCTGTAAAAGTCAAGTACCGTAAGAAAAGAGATATGGAATGGAAAGAGGCGTTACCGCTTTTTCGTCTCCAGAATGAAAAAGTCGGTAATGGTTTTTCGAGCGCGGCTCCCAACATGTTTGCCGGAAGCATATTCGATTTAGAGCCTGATACACAGTATGAGTGTCAGTTCGATATGTCCGATCCTGATGGCGTACGTGGCGCGGCCCATAATAAAGTAACTGTCCGCACTCGTGCTGAACCGAAACCGTTCAAGGGCGGGAATATCCTGCACGTATACCCTTATGGTTATCAAGGTTCTAAGGAGCAGCCAGCCTTTACAGGACTGGGTGCTGCTTTAAGGATAGTTCAGCCCGGCGATACCATCCTGGTGCATGCCGGTGTCTACGAAGATGACTTTACTCTGTTCGGCGGTCATAAAGTGCCTGGCAAACGTGTTGGCGGTCAGAATTACGGATTAGACTTCTTCGGAACCTACAGATTCCTCCGGAGCGGTACACCCGAGAAGCCTATTGCAATAAAGGCCGCAGGTGATGGTGAAGTAATCTTCGATGGTAATGGTTGTTTTAACCTTTTCGATGTTATGAAGGCAGATTATCTGTACTTCGAGGGTCTTACCATACGTAATACCGATCTTGCCTTTCTTGCCGGTTTGAGTCGGGTGGCTGGCTGTAGTGGATTGACAGTCAAAAATTGCCGCATTGAAAATGTCGGTTATGGTATTAAGACCGGTTATGCCGGATCAAAGGACTTTTACATCGCAGATAACGAGATAATCGGCCGGTATAACCCTGCAAGACTGGTAGGATGGCTCGAAGGCGTAGGCGTTCCGTGGCAGGATTTCCCCGGCTACCCCGCCAGAATAAATGGTCCTGAAGGTTCTTATATGGGGATATCCCTTCACGGGAATGGTCACGTTGTGTGCCACAATTACGTTACCGGTTTTCTTGACGGAATAGGTGCCTTGCTTAATACTATGGATTCTGATTTTGAGCCTCGATCACTCGACATCTACAACAATCTTATTTCCAATATATCTGACAATGCGCTGCAACTAAACGATTATTCTCACAACATCCGTGTTTTGCGCAATGTGCTGATCAATGCCGCCCATATTCCGCTGAATGTCTATCCGACTGTCCCCTTAGGTGGGGGACCTGTGTATTTCATACGCAATATCGTTTACCATGTTCCGGAACGAGGCGTAACAAAGTTCTATGGCAATTCAGCAGGCTTAATCCTGTATCACAATACCTTTTGCGCTGAAGTAACTATTGGGACACCAGCAGTGATGACAGGGGCTTCGAACCTGCAGCTCCGCAATAACCTCATTCTTGGAGAGAACCCCCTGATTCAAAGCAATCTTCTTCCTTCCGATTTTAGAGGGATTTTCTTCATGGACACGTACACTAATTACACAACGTCTGATTTTAACGGGTTTCGTCCCAATGAAGGGTATAAGATGCAGTTCGTCTGGAACTCCCCTGCCTATGACATAGTGAGAAATTATGAGACTCCCCGGGAGGTGCGGGCCTTCGGAACCCTTAAAGAACTCTGTAATGCAACCGGTCAAGAGTGCAACGGGATACTGGTGGATTATGATATATTTGAGAATGTACCAAAACCTGATATGACTAACCCAACAAGAGTTTATATGATTGACAAACTGGATTTTCGGCTTAAACCAAACGCTGTAGCAGTTGACAAGGGGTGCTTCCTCCCTAACGTTAACGATGACTTTACTGGTAGTGCACCGGATCTTGGAGCTTTAGAGCGTGGTCAGCCTTTGCCCATCTATGGCCCTCGTCCATAAATTTAAGGCAATAGGGGACGGGCAATAGGGTACGTCCCTTAGTTACATACTGACTACTTGCTTCTGACCACTACGGCTACGACTGTGGAATCCAGTTGTTTTTAAATATGTTTTCTTGCTAATAGTGGTAAGAGCTAAACGGAGATTTGAGAAAAAAATTGAATCTAATCCAGCATGAGCAGGCAGCAGGGTATAAAACAGGTTAGCCCTTGCTGCCTGAGAATGGGTAATTTATCTGCTCCGCCACAGACCCGGCAGGAACCTGTAATAGAGCAGGTGCCGCCATGTTGCCCAGTCATGGCCGCCATAGCCACCTACATAATATTCGTGTTTGATTCCGTGTTTAAGCAGGGCTTCATGCAGGATCACGCAGCGTGCGCCCATGAATCCTTTTGCCTCCTCGGTTCCCTGACCAACAAACAGGTAGTCCACTTTTTCGTTTACCTTTGGATCATTCAGAAATCCGGCGATGCTTTTTTCCGAATCATTGTCTCCTGCACTGAGAATACCAAAGGAGCCGAACAGGTCAAGCGAGCGTAATCCAACAAACATGGTATGACGCCCTCCCATTGAAAGGCCGGAAAGTGCCCGGCCTTTCGGATCTTTCCGTACGCTGTATTCGGCTTCCACGAGCGGGATGACGTGTTTGCGCATCTCTGCCTCGAATAGGTCAAAGGTAAGCTCCACATGCTTTGGATGATTGCGGTGGAGCATCTGATTGTTCGGAATGACGATCAGCATGGGTACGGCTTTTCCCTCGGCAAGCAGGTTGTCCAGCATAAAGTTAGCGCGTCCTTCATATATCCAGTTATGTGGAAGGTCACCGCTGCCTCCCACGAGGTAGAGTACTGGATAGGTTTTTTTGTTATCGTAGCCGGGCGGAGTATATACATACAGTTCACGCTCACCCCCGGTTACTTCGGAATGGTAGACATGACGCGTTACCAGCCCGTGGGGAACGTTGCGGGCATCGTAATAGGTGGGACCGTCTCCGTGCACGATAAGGGTGCTGAAGGGTGGCATTGCCGTGAAACCTGCAACGGTGTTGTTGGGATCGGCGATCGTGATTCCGTCAACCATGAAGTGGTACTGGTACATGTCCGGCTTCAGCGGACCTACTGTAAGGGTCCACATGCCATCCTCACCCTTTTCAAAGGGAACAGCGCTGTTTCCTTTTCCAAGTGCGGTGAGTAATGCGACACCCGACAGCATAACCTCTTTGGCGGACGGGGCCTTAAGTCGAAATGTGATCGTCCGGTCATCCCGTACTTCCGGAGAATTTAGAGATGCGCTGAAGGGGATAAGGTTCCCGGTGTTCTTCTGCGGATTGTAATCAAGGTTCACGTTTGCCTGCTGTGCCTGGATGATGGGTCCTGTTATGCACATAAGGCTTAATACAAGTTGTAGCAGTCGTGTTTTCATCATTTCTCCTCAATGCTAATGGTTTTCATGGCGGTTTGCAGATCCCCCAGTCTGATTCATCCATGGCTTTTATACTGGCGGCCAAATGTCATTAAAGCTGATAAGGATTCACTTTATTGACGGTGAAGTATATGGAGCTGAATTTGGCATGTCAATATACTTTACTCGTCTCATGGGCGAAAGCATTTCAGTTTCCCGGCATTATAAATCTGAACCATAAACGATTTACCATAAATCTCGTTTTTACACTCCTAACAGCCTAACCTGTCCCGCCATTTTATCAGGGCGC
>CAZCMD010000213.1:0-7043 GCA_964499695.1 uncultured Desulfatiglans sp. | reverse complement strand
TATCCTTCGCTCGACCTTGGCGCTGATCTTTACATATCTCATCGTTATCTATATCCTCCAAGCCTGATAAAGGCAAATATAATAAACATCAGCCTGTTATTTTACTTTTTTACCGTTGAATTAATTTAAATGATCAGGAAAAGGGATTTGATGTTATAAATGTGAAAAAAAATTTTAGCCTTTCCCTGATCTACCAAGCACGGGTAGAGCCTGCTCTATTTACTCAGGTAAAGCCAAAAAATCTGCACATAATAACTCCAGTGGTTAGAGTGAAACCTTTGTAAGATATAGGTGGTCAAAATAATTGTCAAACTGGTTATTCCGATTAATTCATGAAGATTGATCGGATATTCCCGATCAGATAATCCTGCCATTCAATAACAGCACCCCAGGGTCTGCGGCTTTCAATAGCTCCTCAACATTTTTACTGTCAATGATTACAGGTATACAGCCTTTATATCTGGTTATAAATTGTGCAAGCCCATTCATATTTCGTCTTCTGCCTGATTTGACCTCAATTGCATAGACCTTTTTATTTAAGCACAGCACATAATCCACTTCATACTTTCCTTCTCTCCAGTAATAGAGAGATCCGCCATTAATAGAAGAAAGCGCTGCCCCTACTGCTGACTCAAAGACCATCCCACGCCATTCAGAATCTGAATCCATGTTGCCAGGATCACTGAAGGCATGTATAAGCGCTGTATTAAGTGGTACTATTTTTGGGCTTGAAGCACGTTTCTGAATCTCAGAAGCTGAGTATTTTTGCAGCACTTTAATAAGAAAGGCGCCCTCAAGAAGTTCCAGATAATGTTTAATGGTGGTCACATTACCGCTATCCTGCAATTGACCCAGGATCTTTTGCAGTGAGATTTCCCTTGCAGGGTATGACATAGCCAGTTCAAATGTCTGCCGGAACAGGGCAGGTTTTGCAACTGAACTTAAACCCATGATGTCTTTGAACAAAACAGGTTCAATAATCGAATTTTTTATATAGCTTTTCCAACGCTCTACATCCCCGATTAATTCCCCTGCCGCAGGATATCCGCCATATTTAAGGAATTCCTGCAAAGACCATCCAAGGGATTCCTGACACTCTTTCAGGTTCCAGTGATTCGCATGAATGACTTCATACCTTCCGGCCAGGCTCTCTTTCAACCCTTTTTGCAGTGACAAGCTGGCTGAACCAAGTAACACCACCTTTAATTTGCGGCGGTCTTGATCAAACAGGTATTTAACTGTGCTGCTCCATTGGGGTATCTTTTGAATCTCATCTATAACAAGGAGTGTGCCCGGCCCTTTCTGTTCTGCCCTTTGCCATTGAAGTGTAAGCCATTCGATATTTGGAACAGCCAGTTCATCAGCTGATACCATATGGGTTTTCCCTTGCCATTCCGAAATAATCTGTTCCAGGCCTGTAGTCTTGCCTACCTGCCTTGGGCCTATAACTACCTGAATAAAATTCAGATTTTCAGATAGCCTTGCATTCAGGATGCTGGTAAAATTTCTATTTATTGTTTTCATGAGGGCATAATAACAAATAATGGTAGACCTGTCTACCAAAATTAGGAGGTCTATCTACCAAAAATAGGAGGTCTATCTACCAAAATAATGGGATGAGAAATCAAATGCTGATCCCGCAAGCCATCCTGCCTGAAAAAATTAAGCATTATTAAGATCATTTAATATGGCATTAAGATCAATGCCATATTTTTTTGTAACATTGTCAAGTGTTTCAAAAAGGGAGGCGCAGCAAATGCATTCACCTGCCTGTGCATCATATCGTTTGAATACATCGATGGCGCTTTTATTATCCGATACAACATCAAGGACGGTCATGTTCGGAGATATCTTTTCTGTGGAGTTCGACATACAATCACCTCTTTTCCATTTTAAAAAGGCTTTCAGGGATCTTTTCTATGATACTCACAATCTGGGTTGAGGGGTCAGGTTTTGCTAAATGACCGGCCAGCCTGTTCACCCTTGCAGCGAGTATTGCCGCATCAGGTATATCCATGCCAAAATCAATCAGTGCGGATACAATACCAGTCAAGGTATCGCCAGTACCGCCTATCGCCTCCATAGCCTCTTCAGACGGATTTTCAATCTGGCTTATTATCCCTTTTTTATTTGCAATATAGTCTGTTCGGCCCTTTACCAGAAGATATTTCGATGCATTCTCATATTTGTAGGCCCTGCTTATCAGCTCTGTTGCCTTGTTATCTTCATGAAGAATAAACCCCCTGGTATAAAAAGGATGGGGGGCCTCTTCATCCGCAAGGAAGGCGAGTTCTCCTGCATCCGGGGTAAAAAGATCATACTCCGGAGACTGACCGCTCATCTTTGCAGCATACATAAACCCTGCATCAGCAATAAGCAGAGGCCTTTTTTTCATCTCTTCCACAGCAAAAAGGACCTTATTATGCCAGTCAGAATCAGGCTGAAGATAATGAAAGGTCATGACATCAAAGTTATAGGAGGGTAGATTTTCAGAAAGGTATCTGTAGAGATTCCTGCTTCCATCGCCAAGGCCGATATCTCCCACCAGAAAGGTATATATTTTATCACCGCCTCTTGAAAGGGCTGTCTTAATAGATGCGGCAATTAGAGCAGGGGTTCCCCTGTTTATTGCTATCCTGTGCCCTTCTACTATAATAGAATCCTCATCAAGTGTGGCTTCCCCAGTGATCAGGGGAAAATCTTTTATCGGCACGGTTCCGACTACTGCAAGCATTGTTTTTTCATCTCTTCATAGGCAAGTTTCAGGGCATACCCGCACAGGGTATGCCCGATATCTTCAGGATCGGGTGACTCTTTCAATGTTTTACCTACCATCTCCTGCGCCAGGAAAGGCACATCCGGGCATCCTCCCCCGGATATATTTACGATTGTAAGTGTCTCCTTGTCCAGGGTAAGTTTCATGTTGGCAGCCCTTATCATGAGATATCTGCCGAAATCCTTTACCTGAAAAAGATTAACAGGTTTTAACAGCGGGCTGTTAACCGGCACCACCTCAAGAGGTATAAGCCTTTCATCATTAAGCAGCCTCAGGATATTCAGCTCTTCAATAAGAGGAAACTCAATAACAAGATCGCACCCCCGCCTTATCTCAGGCGGAGGGCCCATGACTCTTATATTCCAGCCTTTTCCCTTTATAATCTTCTCGGCACGGATAACCTCGCTGGTGTTTTCAAAAACAAAAAGCCCCAGATCATTTTTTAATATCTTTTCAGAGCCTGATATCTTCCTTTTTAGTGTCTTTAAAAATCCCAATATTAATCCTTGGATAACAATACCCTGAAATACTCATCTGCTTCTATTACCTCTTTCACCTGCCAACCCTTGCTGATAGCTGCCCTGCTTACATTTTCTTTAGAGGTCTCACTATCAACAAGAACCTCCATCTCGCCTTTATCCTGCTTCTTGATATTATCAAGCGTCATTAGCACAGGCTGGGGACAACTCAATCCTCTTGCATCTATTGTAGTGCCCATATTATCCTCCTTCTTTTCTATTTTTGTCTCATTGTAAAGCCAATAAACAGACAGACGATTAATCCGATGATAACTGCTGCGATTCCGTGAGGCCCGACTCCGGTAGGTGAACTGGCCAAACCGAAATTGTGTGCAATGCCGGCCCCGGTTATCATGCCTAAAACAAATACCGCCGCATCACCATCTCCTTCACCTGCCAAAAAGAGCTGCCTTCCAGGGCATCCGCCGGCAAGCGCAAATGCCAGGCCGGCAAGAGCCATTCCTGCAAAGTTCCACACATGCATAGTATGGGAGACAGGCTGACCTGCAAATCCAGGCTTGAATTGGCCGACTATCAGGTTTACGACAAATGCCGCTATAACAAGTGATATTATGCCAAGCAACAGGTGTGCCTGCCTGAAAAGAATAAGATCCCTGAATGCCCCCATCGTGCAGAAACGGCTCCTCTGTGCAACAAAACCTACTGCAAGACCAACGATGAGAGAGATCATGATCGGGGCATGCATGGAACCCGGACCTTTAAGGCTGTAAAAAAGTATTCCGTTTTTATCCTGGCCTTCAATCTGCGGAAAGATCAGCATGATGACAAGAAGCCCTGCCATGAGTATCGGCATAAGAAGACCTACAGATGCATATGTCTTCTGACTCCTGCCGAGGTTATAACCATTTTTAAAGAAAAGGGTTCCGATCCAGATACCTGCGACTAATCCGGCCAGCCCCAGTATTGCGTTCCAGTCCCCGCCTGCCAGCCTGAGCAGGCCGCGCCATGGGCAGCCTAAGAAAACAAGGGCGCCTATCATGGCAAATACACCTAAGAAAAATCTTACTATGGGAGCAGAGCCGGCCCTGGATTTATATTCCTTGAATATCAGCGCTGCGATAAGTGACCCGATAACAAAACCAATGATCTCAGGCCTCATGTACTGCACAACATCAGCCCTGTGCAGGCCAATAGCCCCGGCGATATCACGGTTAAAACAGGCAACGCATATGCCCATGTTGCCGGGGTTGCCCCATTTTGTAAGGAGCGCTGCAAATACACCAATAAAGGCCCCGACTCCAATGATCCCCCACTTTGTTGAAAAGATGTTTTTTAACTGTGTCATGATCATCCCTCTCCTTTTGTTAGTTTATAACCTCTGGTTATTAGAACTTATAGCTTGCCCATACCCTTACAGTATTGAGACCATCCGAAGGTGTAGCCCCCTTCCAACCGCCCACACCATTATGATCCGAGTTTACATAGGCGGCAAACAGGGTGATATTCTGCCAGCCTGTATATTTTAATGTGAGTTCTGTTGATTTTGATTCATTACCGGGGCTTGCTGATGATGCGCTGCCATGATCATAGTAACCGTATGACAGGCTTATTGTAAGCTTTTCAACAGGGGTAATACCGGCTGTAAGTTTAATAGAATCGGTATCTGTTGCGCCTGCGATATCTCCATCACCGCTGATTGTCTGGGTAAAGAGAGGGGTTTTGCAGCCGTTATCTGAAAATCTTGCAGCCATCATTGTGCCCTCGCCAACGCTGGTGAATGCCCCTGAGAGATCAAACATACCGATCTTTGATGAAACTAAAAAACCAAAGGCATTTGTTTCATCAGCAAGAGGCATATCAGGATCAAAATATAGATACTGGCCTGCAATGTTAATTGCCTTTATCTTGTAAGATGCCTCAAGATAAAAGGAGTCAATGTCTGATGCACTTTTGATATGATAATAATAGCCGCTCAATGTAAGGCCGGAGATGGTTTTATTCTCTGCGCCCAGCATAAACCCGCCATCACCATTAACAAAGTCTTCAAATGTATCGCTCTTAACAGTCCTCTCCTTTGTAACATATGCAGCTGTTATGCTTGTATCCTTGATGCCCGTGTTCTGAAACCACAATGCCTCAAAGCTGTTTGGGAATACGCCCCAGTCATCACTGTTAATAAGGGGTGACTTTATATTCTGCCTTCCGGCCTTAATTGTGTTGCTTTTCCCGTTATAAGAGATATATGCCTCACCCAGCCATGAGACAGATTCGCTTGCGTCTACCCTGTGGGTACTGTTGTTGGCTATATCGCCGTTTGCGCCAAGGTCATCAACCGCATAAAAATTAATAACCGCGCCAAACCCGTACCATGGAGATGTTGTATAGCCTATATTGAGGCCCGCATCAAAGAGGCTGTTTTCCTTATCAAAGAGGTCATGGCCTCCGGTTGATTTATCATTTGTCTGATACCATACCTTTAATTCGCCATTGGCCTTCCCATTCTTTACTGCATCCCTGAAAGAATCTTCCGCGTAAGCACTGATGCATACTGTTAATAATAGAATAAATAATAATCCTTTTACCAAACTTGAATATCTGATCATTTTTCCCCTCCAACCTGATCGATTAAATTTTTATTAGTATTTTGTGCGCATTAAAATCCACTGATAATGTGCAGGAAATCCATATAAGCTTGATTAATTGAAGTCAAACTGGTTTATCCTATAAAATATTCAATTTCTATCGGTATTTCCGAAAGAGTCCCATATATCACCATAATATTTTAAAATATGACCGTTATAGGCAATTCCTAACGTAAAGCTGCATTTTATAGGTATTTCCAGTTTGACATACAGAACAATGCAACATAATGTCCCGCCGGAAAGGAGATTATCTATGGAGCTGACTGTAAAAGAAAAGATCGAAGAGGTTAAGACTGATTTTGCCATGCAGCTTGAGATGGCAAAGGATGAGGGTAAAAAGGTTGTTGGTGCCCTCTGCTCTTACTTTCCCAGTGAAATTGTATTAGCTGCCGGGGCAATAACCGTTGGGCTTTGTGGAACGACTGAGGGCCCAATAGAGGCAGCAGAACAATATCTCCCGACAGACCAGTGCCCTATGGTAAAGGCAACACTCGGAAGGGCAATTAATAAAACCTGCCCCATATTCCCACTTACTGACTGCATTGTCGGAGAAACCACCTGTGATGGCAGAAAGAAGATGTATGAGCTGCTAGGTAGATACAAGCCCATGCATGTTATGGACCTGCCTCAGCGACCTGATGAGCCCGAGGCTCAGGCACACTGGCGAGGCGAGATCAGGAAAATGAAGGAATTTATTGAGTATCAGCTTGATACAAAAATTACAAATGATGCCCTTTCAAAGGCAATAGACCAGGGTAACAGGAGCAGGGCTCTTTTAAAGGAGATCCATTCTCTCAGAAAATATTCTCCTCCGCCTATCATGGGGCTGGACTTGGTCGGATTAACAACGAAAATGGGTTACTCAATTGACCGAGAAGCTTACTTGAATAAGCTGGAGATGATGCTGAACGAGTTGAAAGGCAGGATACAAAACAAACAGTATGCATGTGATAAAAACAGACCAAGAATATTATGGACAGGTTTAGGGAACAGCCTCGGGTGCGATAAGGTCTTGAGGCTTGTTGAAGAATTGGGCGGCGTTGTTGTGTGCCAGGAGGGATGTGGTGGGTATACAAGGTTGATGGCCCCCATAGATACTGAAAAAGATCCGCTTGATGCAATCGCTGATCGATATTTAAGGGTAAC
>CAZCMD010000212.1:0-7050 GCA_964499695.1 uncultured Desulfatiglans sp. | reverse complement strand
TTCTTAGGGGGGAATGGGGTGGTAACACCCCTGACCTACCCGATTGAAAGGAAAATGTAAATGGCATCATATCCATACATGGTACAAACAGCATGGAACGTCTTAGAAGATGTATTAAAACTTTGGCAAAAAGAACCTTATCGGTGGATGAAGGAAAGAGATCTTCAAGCAGAAATTGGGGGACGGTTAAATCAAATATTCGCACTTCAAGGTCTTGATGTTGTGGTAGGCAAATATAAATGGGCTGTTCAAGGATTTGATAATCAATCATGGAGTCGTGTGGCGTATGAGCCATATGTAGGATATGAATATGAAAAAGGAAAATATTCATATTGTTACCCAGATATTGTGATTTGGGACTATTTAGAACCAGGAGAGAAAGTCCCTGAAAATCAACTATGGCCTATCTTATGGGCGTGTGAGCTTAAGTATGGTTCTTCTGACGATGGTAGTGGGGATGTAGAAAAACTTAAAAAATTATTAAAACAGCAACTCATTAAATTTGGTTGTGCAATCAGGGTTCACTTTAAAAAGAAATTAGGAATTGGAATTGAATGGAACAAGGTTGAAGATCGTAGGCATTTATGGATTTGTGAAGTTTCCGCGCCTGAAACCAAAAACAGTTAACCTCACTGCCGGGTTTGGGCGTTAGAAGGTTTAGAATTTTCAATACCCAAACCGTTTGGACCTTTAAGAAAAGGAGCTTTAAAATGTATAAAAAATTCCGTCTTTATCATCTGTGTTTCCTATTTACATTTTTACTTTTTCTCCCCAACAGCAAAATTGCTGCACAGCTTGATCTTAACCTTACAGAAGAGAAATCAAAATCTAATCAGGGCGTTGTATCCAAGGATGACTATTTGGAGTATATTAGGAATTCAGTTGTTAATGGACTTGCAAGTAATTTTTCCTCACATATGATATTGGGTGATAAATTATGGATTGATATGACAAAAATTAAAGAAGATTCATTTGGCCAACGAAAAGTAAAAACTTCCATGATCTTGGAAGCCTTTTATAAAGTAAAAATATTCGATGAATGTAATGTTAGAGGTTTGTCGCATCGAGAAATGATTGATAGCGATGTACCCCGCATAATAGGTAACCTCAATGAATATTATATACGAGAAAAAAATTATCCAAATGCAGTTGAGTCTCAAAAAGAACGCATTGATAGTGCCATTGAACAATTGAAAAATGATATAACATTATATCGGGAAAGGTGTGTGAAAGTTGATAATTTAGCTAATATTAATAAATATATTGATGATATGAATAATGTTATATCGTCAGCACATAAGGGGAAAGAATTAGCTGAAATAAAAAAAGAAGAGGCAAGGACGCAGGAGATTGAGAATGAAAGATTAAATGCACAAAAGGAAATAAAGGCAAAAATCGACCCAATTATTAATTACGCGAATACTAACCGCGTTAAACTTGAGAGTGAATCAAAAACGTTCTGTAAAGACGTCTCTGGAGTCTGGTACACTGAAGGCGACTATTTTACAATAGATTTATTCTCTGAAGAAAAAATAATTATATTAGACAACAACAGACCACTGCATGTTCAAATTGGGAAATACGATAAAAACATTGATAAGCTTGTAATCTATGTCACAAAAGATGGCAATATCTCACCGGGCAATGATGGAAAACTATTTGGGTTTGTGATTAGTAAAATAAAAACAGGTGGAAGGGAGTTTAAATTAGGAATAAGTATGACTGATGGCATAGATGTCGCTCAAGAAACTATTTTAGGATGGGTCCGAGAATTGCAATAAATGCATAATTTATACTTATAGTAAAAGCACCATCTAACATCAGTTTCAACTAGGAAGGGCTGCGCCCTCCTGTTAAACTGGGCGTTCACGGCGACTGCGTCGCCGTGAATCGACTACAGGGGTCCAAAGTGGAAAATGATATGATAAAATTGTCCTTTAATATTGAAGATACATTTGAAATATATGAAACTGACTGGAATGGTGCAATTAAAAAGGATTCAAACAATCATATTGCATGTGGTAACTGCACAATAAAATTATTAAATGATAAATATATTTCATTCGGATTTCATAACACCATACCTAAAAGTATCTTGGAAAATGTTACAGAGGGTTTAACCGACTATTTCTGTTACATTTCAAAAAATGTAATTTCATCTTTTTTTCAGAACTGTAATCAATTCAACATATTTAAAATTATGAAAATTTCATCACGTAGTTATTTAGATGATAATTTTGATATAACAGAGATTACTGATTTATCAAAATCAAGAGAACCATTCGAATGTACTGTTAATCAACCTATGTATAGCGAGTTAGAGCTTCAGCAACAACACTATGTAAAAGCACAAAAAGCTTTCAATAATGCTGTGAAAAACCTCCAAGAATTTGCAACATATGATCCTTTTAGTTTAAAATATAATCAATCGGAACTAAACTCAGCATTGTCATTTATTAGCAGATCATTGAGGGTAGCTGATCTTGGTCATATGTATAGCTGGTACCATGAAAAACAAAGTGTTATAAATTCTGTATTTTCCGATATGTTAAAGAGGAAAAATGGAAATCACCCTGGCTATAAAACAGCTCAAGATTCTATTGCAAAAATATTATTTAGATTTAGGGCTCCATCTGTTTGGAAGGAATCGCCACCGTTATAAAACATGTATAACATCAGGTTCAACCCGACAAGCGTTCCCTTGCCGGTTAACCTACGGTTATATACAGAAATAAGAGAGGAAAAGCATATGAATTTTTCCAGATTTGACGTCATTAAAGCCCTTTTTATCGCCACAGTGGCTTCTGGTGCTTTATTTGGTTGTGATGCTCCGAGTGATTCTACGAGTTCTAGTAATGTTTCCGGTTCAAAGGATATGACCAAGCATGAAGCCTTCTCACATCCTCCAGAAGGCTACTCAATATCCGCCTCAAGCCAGCTAGTTGACAATATACTTCTGCTGGAGCTTGCTACAAACATACCAGGGACAATTGAAATAATGGCTGGCATCAGTCTATCTAATCAGGCTCCAGATGACGTTTGGATTGGAAAAAATCAACGTGTTCGATTAGCGAATGGGACAGGGCAAGTTACATTCGATGTAAGCGATCTTCCGTCTGGTCAATACGAAGTTGAGGCAACTTTTTATCCTCGTTGGGGCTTTCAGGATGAAGTGTCCAAGTTGTCCGGGGTAGACGAAGAGATAGAGTACAAACACCCAATTTCCCTAAAAGGTTCCGGCGAGCCGGCGGAAGTAACGGCACAGCGCAATGAGGATCAAAAGTGGGTTATGGAGAATATTATCGTTGGCTCAGAGTGGAAGTCTGAATTTTGGAAGAGTCGCTTTGGTCAATGGGAAAAAATTCCTGTCACAACACGGAATCCAGACATCATTTCTAACTATTACTTTGAATCCTTGGATATGACAATAATCGTAAACACCCTTAAAGACGAAGTAGTTACTTGGAGAATGGGACAGGATGGCCTGTGAGTACAATTTCAGACGAACTATTTAACGAGAAAATCCCAGTTGAACACCAGATAGCTCTGCTCGGCGAGTGGATAAACAACGGGACCGATAAACTTTCAAGTGAAATCCTATCTGCGGCTTTGCGTACTGGTGGGGACTTGTTGAGAAGAGTCAAGGAACGAAGACTTCTTGCGATTACTCACTTTTTTTTGGCAAATGCCTACGCAAGCTTACGAGTAATTGGAGAGCAACAAAGCAGCAGTCAGCAGATGTGTTGGGAAGACAAGCAGTTGGAACAAGAGCTTATTAATCTTAGGATTTCCTTCAGTTATTGTCAGCAAATGCCAATCTCCGAACATTCGACAGATCTTCCTTTCAGGGTGGCTACCAATTTAGGAAATGCACTGAATCATATTGGCAGGTTCTCTGAAGCAATCGAATTGTGGGATTATGCCCTCTCACATCATCCCGACTTCGCGATGGCTGAGGGTAACCGTGGCTATGGCTTATTCTACTATTCCGGTATTCTTTACGATCCGGGACATCAATTCGTGTTCCTCTCGGAGGCTCGGACTGCCTTGCAGAGGTCAATTCAGCAGAACCTGGAAGGTGGAGCTAAAGAAGCTTTCGAGAGGGTATTGAAAGACATAAACACTATCTTTGAAAAATGGAGCGAGGTTCCGCTCAAGGAATTCTCATTGGGCAGAAGCCGATTAGAGAAGAAGTATCGGGCTTGGTCATTAGCAAACAGACTTTTCGTTAACCCCTTGAATGACATAGGCAGCCACAGCGCCGCTGCCACAGACGTTTTAACCTTGCCACCCATTACCGCTCCTTTATCTGAGCCACCCCATTTATACGGCCTTTTCAACCAGATAAAGCAGGAGTTCGTTTCCGCAAGGTTCCTTTTGTTTGAAGGGATTGCTGAAGAGCAAAACGTTTCACACTTCTCTGACCGTGGTGTCCTTCTCTATAATACACTTGATTACCCGAACTATGGGCTGAACATCGAGAAAGTGAAGATAGCATTTCTGTCAGCATACTCTGTCTTGGACAAGATCGCATTTCTTATTAACGAGTACTACAAACTTGGTATTCCCGAAAGAAGTATCTCGTTCAGAAATATCTGGTACACAAGAGGAGTTAAGACCCGCGCACTTCGACCCGAACTCACACTCTCATCAAACTGGCCGTTACGCGGGCTTTTCTGGCTCAGCAAGGACTTCTACGAAGACGACTCAGAATTCAAAGAATCTATTGAACCAGATGCGAAGGAACTCCGTGACATTCGAAATCACATGGCTCACAAGTATCTAAAGGTGCATGACGATCTACTTTGGCTAAAAGACCATGCCGCAGTTAGCTTCTTCGCTGATAAGTTGTGTTTCTCAATAAAGCGCGGAGATTTGAATGGGAAGACGATCAAGCTTTTTAAACTAGTTCGGAATGCACTGATTTATTGCGCACTCGCCATTCACTTTGAAGAAACGAGTAAAGCAAACAAAAGAGAAGGCGAGATGGTTCTCCCGATGTCCCTGGATGTGTTCGAGGATCGATGGAAAATGTAAACTGGCAAGTTGAAAGAGCGGGCTCTGCCCTTGACATTGGATAGAATTAAGGGCACTCATCAATAAGGGTATCAAGAAGAGACTAGAGGACAATACTATGAAAATTAAATTTTGTTTCAGATTAACATCACGAATTGTTATTTCATTCATATTATCAGCTCTTATTACTCCTGCGGTTTATGGGCAAAGCCTTGTATACTCTGTACCTGGACTGGATAAGGTAAAGGTTCACCCCGATATTGTTTACAAACAGGATGCTCATGGTGAAAGAAAATTGGATATATATACACCGACCGGCTTAACGTCAGACACACGACTACCCGCAGTTATATTTGTTCACGGCGGTCCGCTGGGAGAAAATCCTCCAAAGCTTAAAAATACGCCGTTTTTTGAATCCTATGGAAAGTTAATGGCGGCTTCAGGCCTTGTGGGAGTTGTTATTGATCATCGTTGTACAGGCATCGATAAAAAGGCCCTTGATACTACAATCGCCGATGTCGAAGAATCCATTCTCTTTGTAAGATCGAAATCCGCATCGTATAATATAGATCCTGAAAGGATTGCCCTGTGGGTTTTTTCAGGAGGCGGTACCCGCATCAGTATTCCTATGCAGAAACAAATGAAATTCATTCGTTGTATGGTTTCCTATTACGGAGTACTTGATATTAACGCCCTTGCGAAAGTAGCTGGTAAAACAACCCCGCAATCAGTGGAAAAATATAACCCGGTAACATATCTTACAAAAGATTATGAGTACCGGCCTCCCCTGTTGATCGCACGTGCCGGGAAAGATAAACCTGAGATTAACCAGGGCATAGATGATTTTTTTTCAAGGATGCTTTCCCTTAACAGTGATATCATCCTGCTGAATCATCCGAGCGGTTTCCACGGCTTTGATTCCCAAAATGACGATGAGCAATCCCGGTTCATTATCAAAACCACTATTTTATTTTTAAAACGTCACCTGTTGGAACACTAGGGGACATAGGTGAATTGGTAAAAATAATTGTTTGATTTACCGTTTTTCATGTCTCCCTTTCACTTCGGAGGTCTTATGAAACAGATATTTTTTATTCTTTTTTTAGTATTGTTCTCGACATTGGCTTACGCAACATTTGAAACTTTTGACCAGCTTATTGAAAAAGCCAATACCGGAGAAGTATCTGCCCAATTCCGTCTTGGAGAGATGTATGATAATGGTGAAGGAGTACCACAGGACTATAAAGAAGCTGCCAAATGGTATCGTATGGCGGCTGAGCAGGGACATACCAAAGCCCAATATCGTCTTGCAGAGATGTATAATCTTGGTAAAGGAGTACTAAAAAATTATGATAACTTCTACAAATGGCTTCGTATGGCGTCTGAACAGGGATACGCCATTGCCCAATCCAGACTTGGAGCGTGGTATTTTTTTGGAAGCTCATCACAGGGTAATTATAAAGAAGCTTTTAAATGGTATCGTATGGCTGCTGAACAGGGAGATACGGAAGCCCAATACTATCTTGGAGTTATGTATTATGATGGTAAAGGGGTTATAGCAGATTATGTAGAGGCATATAAGTGGATACAGCTGGCAGGAATGAAAGGGAAAAATGTTGATAGGTTAAAATCATTATTACAAAACCAAATGACGTCAGCCCAAATTACAGAAGCACAGCAAGTTGCTAAAAATTTTGTTGCCAGAGGTGGAGAACAATAAAACAAAGGTATTTTAATAAATCTAATATAAATGCATCATAGCAGGCGCTGGACCCACACCACCACTTCCTGGTGTGAACTCGGGAGCTGGGTTGCGCGTAATGAAACAGCATCTGCAATCTCACGAATCTTATCGAATAACATTGGCAGATCCTCGATTACTCCGTCATCGTGGAGCTTGTCTGAAAGGGAACGCTGTAAGGTTATTAGGTTTTATAGCATCAACCTTATAACCTAACAGCGTACTGCTTTACATGACGGCAGTCGAGGCCGTTATTTTTTCACCGGCTCTGCAGGCGGCTCGACATTTCCCCA
>CAZCMD010000211.1:1413-7117 GCA_964499695.1 uncultured Desulfatiglans sp. | reverse complement strand
AGTTCTATCAACTCGTTTGAGCCGTTTCCGGTTAAAATCCTTTCCATGGGGAGGTTAAATATCTTTGAGAGTTTTTCCTTCAGGTAATAGCTGCTCCCGTCCGGATACCTGTTAAGCCTGTTCAGGTTATCCATGATCGCCTTTACGGCCATGGGTGAAGGCCCGATAGGGTTTTCATTTGATGCAAGCTTGATTGAACCTGTGATGCCCAGTTCCCTCTCAAGCTCTTCCATGGGCTTTCCCGGTGGATATGGTATAAGCCGTTCTATCTTTTCTGTAGTTAGTCTTTTCATCTGTTTCCTCGTAAAACCAATACAGGGGAGATTTCTATTCTTCCTGCTGGTGTTTGTGAATTCTAGTATCAAGAAATAAAGAGCGTTTTATATCAAAGGGCGCAGGAATAGCAAGTATTTTGCCACCCTCACCCAACCTCTCCCATCAAGGGAGAGGGGTTCTCATGGGGAACATGAGAAAAGCACTACTAGCCATTATTTCCGCACAGGCTGAGTAGCGATAGTAAAGTGCTGCATGTATCATTTCAACAACGGTTAAAAGTAGGGTTTATTTCCTACCGGGTTTTGTATTATATGTTTCGTAGAGACAAGGCATGCCTTGTCTCTACATGGTGGTGTATAATTCGCCTTCGCTTCTCAGCTATGGCGTGACAAGAACACCACCCTATAAAAAAATTTATCTGCCATCTCAAGATTACATTACGACACAGCCTGGCAGGCAGAATACAATTTGCCTTAATTTTTTTGGGATGAGTATTTTTGCCAGGGATATGGCTTTTATATTTGATTATAAAAATTCGATTGAGTATTATTCGTTCGCTTCATTATTAGATTTCCCTTGAATTATATTTTGTTATAGTCAGCACACTTTAACAGTGCTGTTTCTTGTGTAAATAGTTTTGGTTTTTCTAAAGGGAGGGGTCAATACCCTTTATTTATGTAATATAAAAATCCGGTTCATCTTTCTGTATAACATCCTAAAAGTAAAGTTATACGGAACTGATGAATCAGTTGTCCTGTGGATAAAAAATGAAAAATATATACACAATTTTTATTATTGTTATGGCTATTACAATTCAGACCTATAATATTTGGGCTGAAGAATTATCTGCAAAATCGATACAAAAAGATATAAAGGTTTTGGGATCTAAAAAAGTTTGTAATTCATTATATGATGACGAAAAGAAATGGAATAGACTCCTAAGGAATATTGCATCTGGCGACGAAAAATGGCTTAACGTAGCTGTTCGCCTGAAGGAAGGTTCTGATGCCGGATCAAGTGAAATGCTGTCTTTAGCAGTAGGTGAAGCACTTGAACATAATCCTGAAAATGTTTTTAAACTTACATTGGGCAATTTTGATATAAATATAATATGTGGCGGACCTGATATTGATAACAAAAGGTATGATTCATATGAGCTATCAATAAATGCTATTAATAAGCGAATTCAAAAAGTGTCTTCAGTAAATGAGAAAAATCTACAATCTAAATGTAAAGAGTGCCTGCAACATCTATCAAAAGCAAAAAATAGTATTGCAAAGTTTTATCAAGTTAATGATCAGAGTCCTTAAACTTAAAGAACAAGTTGCTGGAGAATCGACGGGAAAACACTGGTGCATTCCCCGCATCTCAGCTCCAGCGTTAAAACTTCAGAGATGTAAACAGTCATGTAATCATTTTATTGGGCGAGGATAAGCTATTGAAATTGATTATGCTATTTTGGAGGAGGAAATCATTCATTAGATCCTTCAAATAAAGAATTTATCGAATTGTACAAAATATGCCATCCTATGGCGTTTAAAGGTTACTCCCACCTGAAGAATAATGTTGTAATTTAAGTGGAGCCAAAACTCATAACATTATGGAAATATAGTGATGAAAAACCATATAGAGAATTTTTATATGTTAATACCCATAAGGCAGAACGGCAATATTATGATATAAGTAAATAATGCTTATAAAATGCATGAGTATTTATGTGTTCATGATGTTTCAATAGATTATGGACTTAAACTACGAATGCTATAACTTTAGAATCTACAAGGACACGATATTATTTTGCTGAACCGGTCTTACAAGGTTAGCGGAATTTATAAAACCAAATAATCATCAAAGGTATGCTGCACATACCTTTGATGCAGGCGTTATACTTAAGCTTAATATTGAATAATGAACAGGAAAATATGGGAAACCCTGATTTACAAAAAGTCTGGAGCAGCTGGACATGGATTGAGTTTGTAGTTATTTTGATTGGACTGCTGAGCACAGTAACAGCATGTCTGGCTAACTATGGCTGGCATTGGATAAAAGAGAGAATGTTTTTCATGATTTTCTCTGCTGTGCCTTACGTTCTTCTCCTGCTCGGAAATTATATCGCACACAGATTGGTTAAATCCCGCTTTATTCAGCCGGTTACGACATTGCTTGCTATAACAATTACATCCCTGTCGCTGATCGTGTACGTTAAAGCAGTCATATATCCAAACCACTCCTCAGGGATGATATTTGCCATCTTGCCTATTTCCCTTATGATGGCTATCCCAGTAGTCTTGATCATAATTGTTGTAGGCTTCTTCATCATGGAGAGGAGACGACCTTAAAGTTAAATAACTCATGAGATGCACATTTAAGAGATGAGGCATTGAAAAGGGCTTCAGGTGTTGAGGACGATTTAATAAAGGCGGTTTCTAAAAAAATAAAAGAAATGGATGTGCAACTGAAAAGGGAGCAATCTTGACAATATACTATAAATGGTATAATTTATGACCAAATGGCAAGTTAATATCAGTAAAAAGGCAACGCGACAAATCTGGGAATTACCAGATAAGGCCATTAGAGAAAGCATGTATTCCCTGCTAAGAGATATTGAGTTGCATGGCCCTGTAAGGGGAGACTGGCCGAATTATGGCAAGCTGGGCAGGGGACGGCACCATTGCCACATTAAAAAGGGTAAACCTACATATGTGGCAGTATGGGAAGAAAAAGATAAAAAGATAAAACTGGTCGAGGTTACCTATGTTGGAACACATGAAAGAGCGCCGTATTAATGAAGAGTTTACCATTCTTCAGTTCCGCGGCCCCATTAACAAAAAAGAAGAGGCTGCACGGTTACTGAAAAAGATAGGGTACATCATGGCAGAAGATGTCAATGACTCTGTGCCCTGGCGTGAAGCATTCCCTGAGATTTCAGAAGAAGAGAGCCCTGCTGTTTGCCTGCGTGCCTTACGCCGAAGGGAGGGGCTAACTCAGAAGGAGTTGGCTGACAAGGCTGATATACCTCAATCACATATTTCCATGATGGAACAAGGAAAAATGCTGATAGGCGTACAGCGGGCAAAAAAACTGGGGAAGGCTTTAAATGCTGGCTATAAGCTTTTCTTATAATTCATTATCAGGGGATGAGCTTATCAGAATATCCGACACTCAGTGGTATAAGGATATGAAGAAAGATATGCATCCTGGAAGATTTCTTCGCGTTTATAGAGAGAACAAAGGCCTTACACAAGCCGAACTTGGAAAGGCGCTGGGCGGAATACCCAGACAACATATCTCCAATACGGAAAATGGTAACAGGGCTATCGGCCTTAAAATGGCGCGACAGCTTGCGAAGGTGCTTGATGTACCTATTCAAAGGTTCATTAAAGAGTAAAGGAAAATTATCAGTTTCCGGGGGTAGGGTCGCTCCCGAAAAGCGGTAACCCTGCTGTCTTCCCTGGATCACCACAGGCTAGGACAAATGCCTTCTTGTGTCTTAAGGAAAAAATAATGCGAAAAATAATTGTATGTAACATAACATCGCTGGATGGATTTTATGAAGGGCCTGGTAAAAATGTCATGGCATTGTTTGATTACCGCAGGGTTGCATATCCATCTGATGAAAGCTTTGATAACTATAATGCTGAACGATTACGCTCTTCCGATACACTGTTGCTTGGAAAAACAACATATAATATGTTTAAAAATTACTGGCCGTCTGCCGCAGATGACCCCAATGCCACGCCTGTTACAAAAGAAATCTCCAAACTCAATAATGATATAGAAAAAGTAGTAATATCAGACAGGCTTAGTTCAGATGAGATAAAACCCTGGCTGAACACAATAATTATTAAAAGAGCAGATTCGCATCGAAAAATTCAAGAATTAAAACAAAAAAATGGTAAAGATATCCTGATATTTGGTAGCCGGACGCTCTGGAATGATTTATTAATGAATAAACTAATCGATGAACTCCACTTTATCATTGCCCCTGTTGCATTAGGCGAGGGTACGCCACTATTTATTGGGCAACCAAAGGTTACACTCAGGCTCATCGATAGTCATAATTGGGAAGGTTCAGGGAATGTGCTTGTCAGGTACGCTGTTTCCTGACCCCTGAAAAATTAACATAGCATTGATCAGGATGCGTTTCACCATGTGGTTTTGATTGTTCATTTTAAGTTGAGCCTATTTGGAATAAAAAAATTTGCATCACTCAATGCACCTCTAATGTCATCGTTACACCCTGCGAAGGAGTTGTATGGTACAAACTGAAGTAAACCCGAGTGCGCCCGTAGTTGCATCTGCGAGCATATTCGTAAATGCGCCGGTTACAGCCGTTTGGGGCGTTTTGACAGACCTTAATAGCTGGCCAGCCTGGAACAAGAGTGTTTCGAAAATGGAAATGAAAGGCGATGTAAAGATAGGCAGCACTTTTATCTGGGTGGCTCAAGGTGCAAAAATATTATCAAGGATTGAAGAGTTAGACAAGCCAAACCGAATTGCGTGGTCTGGCCGTCTGCCAGGCATACGAGCGTTTCATGTGTGGAAGTTCGAGGAAAAAGATGGAGGCACGCTTGTCTGTACCAAAGAGTCATTTGAGGGTCTGCTTGCAAGGATACTTCGAGGTTTTATCAGGCGAATGCTGTCAAGAGCCCTGGAAAAAGATGTTATGGCACTTAAGAACGAAGCTGAAGAGCGACACCTCTTCCATCGCTCAGTTTAATTTTAATATTAACGAATGAAGGAATAAAAACATGGGGCATTCTGGTCTCCAAAAAAGCGGTTTCTGCTGGACAAGGGTCTAAATTATCGTTCTTTTAATTGGGTTTCTGGGCTCTGCAACAGCATGTCTGGCTGACTATGGCTGGCATTGGATAAAGGAGAGTATGTTTTTCATGATTTTCTCTGCTGTGCCTTACGTTCTTCTCCTGCTTGGCAATCATATCGCACGCAGATTGGTTAAATCCCGCATAATTGAGCCAGTCACGACATTGCTTGCCATAACACTTACATCCCTGTCGCTGATCGTGTACATTAAAGCTGTCATATATCCAAACCACTCCTCCGGGATGATATTTGCTATCTTACCTCTTTTCTTGATGATGGCTATCCCGGTTGTGTTGATATTAATTATTACGGGATTTCTTATAACGGAGAAGAGGCGACCTTAAAAATAAAACAACTCATGAGATGCTGCAATATCAAGGCGGTTAGAGGTTCATATCTTTCATCGTCTTACATGCGCTTTAATCTCCAATTACCTTAAGAACAGCTCCGGAACCTGTCTAAATATTTTATTAGTCGATTTATTTTAAGATTAATGTTAATAATGCCAGCGCAATCATTATTCATCCAGACGGAGGGTAAAACATGATCAGGGAAATAAAAGTCCAGGACCTTGATACCAAAAAATTCATTAATGAAAAGGTTA
>CAZCMD010000211.1:0-1313 GCA_964499695.1 uncultured Desulfatiglans sp. | reverse complement strand
GAGGCGATCAGGGATGCCTTTTATAAAAAGGTATTTGGCAAGATTGTAAAGGAAAGCAAGGCAAGATTTCTGCTTCAGGGCACCATACTTACAGACGTGGATGAGACTGTTGCAGGTATTAAACGTCAGCACAATGTCTTTGAACAACTGGGGATTGATCCGGAGAAGACATTCGGTTACCGCATTATCGAACCTATGATACAACTTCGTAAAGATGGCGTCAGGGTAATAGGAAAGGCCCTGGGTCTGCCTTCGGCCCTTTTTGAACGTATTCCCTTTCCGGGGCCAGCACTGGCGGCTCGGGTAATAGGAGAGGCAACCCCTGAAAGAATAGAAATGGTCCGCAGGGCAACGGCTGTAGTGGAAAAATGGCTGAAAAACTCCGGGGCTTTTCAGTACATGGGGATACTTCATGAGGACAGGGTTACAGGCATGCGTGACGGTAAACGTGATTTCGGTCAGCAGATAGAGGTTCGGTGCTGGGATAGCGTGGATGCCCGTACCGCGACACCCACACGGCTCTCATTTGATCTGCTTGAAAAACTTGCAGCAGAAATAATCAGCGAGGTGCCGGGCATTGTGAGCGTTACGTACAATATCGCGACCAAACCGCCATCCACTATTGAGGCTGTTTAATGTTTTCTTTGTTTATTAAGTGACTTGATTTTATGCAAAACATACAGTATTTTCATTTTACTGTTTTAAGTTTATTTGACTTTAAAAATTGGGCAAGTAAACTCTTGACTTAGGATAAACGATTAATTATCTTGTTAACCTTCAGATGATATCCGTTTATTTCAGAGCGGTAAGATTTTTTTTGCATATAAATGTAGATTATAGCGACAGGAGATTTATGAACAAGTCACAACTCATTGAGGCCTTGGCTAAAGAAGAAGACCTCGCCCTGAAAAAGGCGGAAGAGGTCGTCAATACCGTTTTTGGTGATATGGAAAAGGCACTCGCCAATGGAGAACGGGTTGAAATCAGAGGTTTTGGCAGCTTTAAGATCAAGCACTACGAAGGGTATCAGGGAAGAAATCCAAAGACTGGTGAGATCATCAATGTGGCGCCCAAAAAACTCCCGTTTTTTAAAGTAGGTAAAGAGCTCAAGGAAAGGGTCGATATTTCCTAAGCTAAGGAACTTGCAATATCCTCTGGTTGAAATGTCCTTGAGATTACAGATAACCCGGGATAAAGAAAAATAAAAAGTCCCTTGTATATTTGCGAGTCCGGGTGGACCACGCGTGACAGACGCTTATGAACCCCGTCAGGTCCGGAAGGAAGCAGCGGTAAATAAGGCAGTCTGTGTCGTA
>CAZCMD010000210.1:0-7249 GCA_964499695.1 uncultured Desulfatiglans sp. | reverse complement strand
GGAGGTATAAAAATGGCGTGTGATAATTGTAAGATTCGGGCAAAGTATGATAAGAATCCAAAATCACTGCTTGGCAGGATATGGCGATGGCATATCAATTTTTGTCCGGGCTGGAGGCAGTATTATAAGTATCTTCCGGATGATAAGAAAGTTGAATTAATAAAGAAATATAACCTGGAATAAAATAGAAGTTTTAATCGAATTCTGCAAAATGCAGATATCGTCATTATCAATAAAAATCACAGGAGAAATTATGGAAACTAAAAAAACAAACCAGGCCGGCCTTTCACGGAGGACATTTCTGGCAGGTACTGCCATTGCTGCTGTTACCGGCGCAGCAGCTATTAAAGACATTGCTGTTGCAGCCGCTGGCACTGCGGAAGGCACTTCTACACCGGTTGAGACAGTTAATAAGTACGGTTCGGATATCTTAAACATGCTTCTCTTGAGGACATACCCCATTGCGATTAAGATGCTTAAGAATGAAACAGAAATACCTCAGGGGGCAGTAAGACCAAAAAAAGACCTTGGAGAGCATTATTCCACCTGTCAGGCCTTTGGTATCGTTCGCCGCAGGGGGACATCCCTTGCCATGTTTATAGAAGATCACTGGTGTTTTGAGCCCATCATAGGTTACGGCCTGGTTGAGACCCCAAAGGATTTTCTTGAGGGTTCAGGCAGCAACTTTTTTATTCAGAATAAAGAGGCTGCAAAGGCGAGAAATATGTCCATGCCCATACTGCCACACGGAAAATATGCCGGGATGGCGCTTGCCCCGTTGCATAAGGCCAATTTTGAACCTGACATTACAGTCATCTACTGCAATGCAACCCAGCTCAGGCATATGCTGTTTTGCATGATGCAAAAAAATGGCTACCGCGTCTCATCAACCATTGATCCCCTCTGGTCATGCGTACACTCTGTTGTGCCTTCCCTCTTAACCGGGGAATGTGAAGTAACAGTCCCTGACCCTGGAGAATTTGAAAGGGGAGGGGTGGGTGATGATGAGATGATGTTGACTGTCCCAAAAGGTAAGATGGAAGAGCTTATGAGCGGTGTATATCATTATGATAAAATGGGTATGGGTTACCGCAGCTTTGGCCGTGACATAAGAGGAAATTTCAAGCAGCCTCCATACTATAAAGAGTATTTTAAAAAGTGGGGGCTTGATACGCTGGATTAAATACCGGAAAGGATGAGATCATGGAACTTAAAGGTAAGAAGGTCATTATACTTATAGAGAACATGTATAATGAGCTTGAATACTGGTACCCTTACTATCGGCTTAAGGAGGCGGGCGCAGAGGTTGTAACAGTGGGTAACGGGAGCAGCCAGTACACATCAAAGGTTGGGCTACCTGCAAAGGCTGACCTGGACGCAAAGAATGTCAAAGCTTCCGATTATAGCGGGATAATAATCCCTGGCGGTTATGCCCCTGATATAATGCGCCGTTACCCTGAAATGGTAAAGCTTGTAAAGGATGCTGATAATGCGGGAAAGGTAATTGGAGCAATCTGTCATGCAGGGTGGATGCTCGCCTCTGCCGAAATTCTGAAAAACCGTCGTGTAACCTCATTTTTTGCTATTAAAGATGATCTCATTCATGCAGGAGCCGAATGGGTAGATGAAGAGGTGGTAATAGACCGTAACCTGATCACAAGCCGGAAACCTGATGATCTGCCTGGATTTATGAGGGCGGTGATAACATCAATATTGAACATGAAATAATGATGATCCAGGCGTTTAGTTAATATACCTGGACTGAACATAGTACAGGAAGATCAACCGGTTTAAAACGCATCTTAATCGCAAAGGATAACAGTATGCATCCAAGCAGAATTAATCCCGCATTTAAAGTGGCTGCTATTTATGCCTGTATTTCAATTTTGTGGATACTTTTTTCTGACCAGATACTCTTCTGGTTTATAAAAGATGCTGAAGTCCTTACCATGTTGCAGATGTTCAAGGGATGGTTTTTTGTGCTTGCTACTTCAGTAATAATATTTTTTCTTCTTAAAACTGAAATTAAAAAAATCACCCAGGCACAGGAGACCCTGTTAAAAGAAAAGACCTTTATTGAAAAGGCAATCAACAGTATGCCGGGTATTTTTTATACATTTAATGAAGGCTATCATTTGATAAAATGGAATAATAATCTCCAGGTCCTTTTAGGTAAGCACCATGATGAAATGAAAGGGGGGAAGGTTAATTTTCTTGACTGTATCCCTGATATTGAAAAAACAAAGTTTAAAAAGGCTCTCAAAAGTGCAAGTGATAACGGGGAAAACCTTTCACTGGAAAGCCATTTTATAAATACAGACGGGTCAAGTATACCGATGTATTTTTCAGCCAGCTATATTAATTATGGGGATGAAAAATATTTCTTAGGCTTTGGTATTGATATAAGCGGAATAAAAAGGCTTGAAGAAGCGCTTCATCAGGCCCATAAAATGGAGGCCATTGGCACACTGGCAGGTGGCATTGCACATGATTTTAATAATATCCTGGGTGCGATCTTTGGTTTTACAGAGATGGCAAAACTGGAAACAGATGACAAAGAGAAGTTAAACGAAGACCTTGACCAGATTCTTCGAGGGGCACAGCGGGCAAAGGAGCTTGTACAGCAGATTCTTACATTCAGCCGTAAAAACGATCAGGAGCTTAACCCCCTTAAGATACAAGATATTATAAAAGAGGCTCTTAAACTGCTCCGGTCATCCATCCCTGCGACCATAGAAATAAGGAACGATATTAATCCGGACTGCGGTGCTGTTCTGGCCGACCCGACCCAGGTTCATCAGGTGATAATGAATCTCTGTACAAATGCCTATCACGCAATGAAAAAGCGAGGAGGTGTGCTGGGTGTATCTCTGCAACCTTTGACAATAACAGGGGAGCATGATGATATTAATGTAGATCTGGCGCCAGGATCATATATAAAGCTTGAGATAAGTGACACCGGTATCGGGATAGAAAAGGAAGCCGTCAAGAAGATATTCGATCCATACTATACAACAAAGACTCCGGGTGAGGGGACTGGTTTGGGTCTGGCAGTCGTACATGGTATTGTTACAAGGCTGAACGGTGAGATAAAGGTATGCAGCGAACCTGATATTGGGAGCACATTCAGCATATACCTGCCTGTAGTATCATCCGGATCTAAGAGTAATATTGACAATACATCGTTAACTCTTCCGACCGGTACAGAGCGCATCCTTGTTGTAGATGATGACCTTCCTATCGCTGACATCACAGCCAGGAAGCTTGAAAAACTTGGGTACAGTGTGACAAAGTTCACAGGCAGTATTGATGCATTGCACCAGGTTGAACATGAACCGGATTTTTTTGACCTGATAATTACAGATATGACCATGCCGAATATGACCGGTGAAGAACTGACAAAAAATATACTGAGACTCAGGCCTGGTAAAAAAATTATCCTGTGTACAGGTTTCAGTGATCTTATTAATGAAGAAAAGGCAAGACAGATGGGTATAAAGGCCTTTATTATGAAACCGATAGTAATGGAGACCCTTGCTGTGACAGTAAGGAAGGTACTGGATGAATGATCAGGCTTTGATCCTTATTTAAAGGCTGGCTTTTAAGTGTTTGAGCTCACAATAATTTTTACAAAATAACCATAAAGGATTTTTTGTATTGGATGTTATATTGGCAGGCTATATCATGGCAGTAATTTAACAGTTTATATCCAGGAGGAACCGATGAAAAAGTATTTTACAGTCATAGTATCTATCGTGGTTATCATGTTTCTTTCAGGTTGCGGCTACAACCTTATGCAGTCAAATGAAGAGGCCGTGTTTAAGGCATGGGGTGATGTGGAATCAAACCTCCAGCGCAGGGCAGATCTTATACCCAACCTTGTCGAGGTGGTAAAGGGATATGCCTCCCATGAAAAGGAGACGCTACAGGCGGTAATTGAGGCCAGGGCAAAGGCAACCGCTGTTAATCTTACACCGGGTGATCTAAGTAATGCCGAGGCTATGGCACAGTTTAACCAGGCACAGGGAGGGCTGTCCTCCGCATTATCAAGGCTCATGGTAGTGGTGGAACAGTACCCTGACCTCAAGGCAAACCAGAATTTCATGGACCTTCAGAACCAGCTTGAAGGGACAGAGAACCGGATCAATGTCTCCAGGCAGAGGTATAATGAGGCGGTTGAGACCTTTAATTTTTCAATCAGAAAATTCCCCAACAGCCTGACAAACAGCATCCTGCTGCATCTTGATCGCAAGGAATATATCAAGGCAGATGAAGGCGCAAAGGCAGCGCCAAAGGTGAAATTCTAGCATGAATATCAGGAAATCAGTCAATATCTGTATTACCGGCCTGTTTATTGCGCTATTGGCTACCTGTGCCTCAGGGCTTGAGATGCCTGACCTGAAGGCCAGGGTGAATGACTATGCCGATATCCTGACACCATCAACCGAGCAACAGCTTGAGGCGGTGCTTGCAGAGCTGGAGAACACAGACTCCACACAGATAGCTGTGCTGACTATTCCATCCCTTGAGGGTGAGGACATTGAGGGTTTTTCCATCAGGGTGGCTGATAAGTGGAAAATAGGCCAGAAAAAAACCGATAATGGTGCAATACTCCTTATCTCAAAAAATGACAGGGCGCTCAGGATAGAGGTGGGTTACGGCCTTGAAGGTAAACTCACAGACCTCATAAGCGGGCGGATAATACAGGATGTTATAATCCCGTATTTTAAGATGGGCGATTTTGACGGGGGTGTGTCAAGCGGTGTCCAGGCTATGATCCAGACTGTGAGGGGTGAGTTTACAGCAGATAAAAAGCCGGAAAGAAGGAGTGGGAGTCCATCATCAGGTGTGGGGCTGTTCCCCATACTTATGATGCTTTTTGTGGTGAATATGCTGGGGAGGGTAAAACGCCCACTTGGCGCAGTTTCAGGAGGGATATTGTTCCCTATCATTGCTGCTATTATTTTCGGGCCTGGGCTCCTCATGCTCTTAATGATTCCTGTGGGTATAATAGTTGGCCTGATCCTGAGTCTTTTTGGTGGCCCATTATCCTTTGCAAGCGCCATCAATTCCGGCAGGAATAAAAATAATCACTGGAGATCAGGAGGAGGGTTTGGAGGATTTGGTGGTGGCGGCGGTTTCGGCGGGTTCTCAGGCGGAGGTGGTGGTTTTGGAGGGGGCGGTGCATCAGGAAGATGGTGATGTTCATCAAATAACTTGCATTATTTGATGAAAGCCCTGAGCTATCAGCATTCAGCTGTCAGCCTTGAATAGGCTCTGTAGAGACAAGGCATGCCTTGTCTCTACATTTGATTGCCTGCATTTCATCCACAGTTGTTATGCTGATAATAGTGGTGACATATAAATATCAGCATTTATAAACAAATTATTAAGGTACTTAAATGGCAAATACCGCAGGAAAGTTTTTAACAGAGCAAGATAGAGCAAAGATAGATAATACAGTAAAAGAGGCAGAGAGTCACACATCCGGTGAAATAGTCCCGATGATCGTATCGAGAAGTTATCATTACCCCATGTCCGATGTTATGGGTGGGTTCGTGTTTGCTCTCCCTGTTGCACTGGTGCTGACATATTTTCTCGGTGGGTGGTTCTGGTTGGGCCATTATAATATGTGGCTTTTCCTGGGACTTGTTACAATACTATTTATATGCTTCCATCAGGCAATAAAACGCATGGACAGCCTCAAGAGGATCTTTATCTCGGATAAAGAAATAGATGAAGAGGTTGAAGAGGCGGCTATTATCGCCTTTTTTCGTGAAGGGCTCTATCGCACAAAGGATGAAACAGGGATACTCATATTTATATCGGTCTTTGAGCGCAGGGTATGGGTGCTTGCGGATAGGGGTATAAATGCAAAGGTAAAAGAGGGTGAGTGGGATGCCATAGTCAGGATGATCACAGAAGGCATTAACAATAAAAACCAGGCAGAGGCCATATGTAAAGCAATAGCTGAAACAGGCAGGATGCTTAAAGAACACTTCCCGAGAAAGGAAGATGATACGAACGAACTCAAAAACCTGATTGTTGAGGGGGAGTAGAATACAAGACAGGGTTAAGCAGTTTAGACTGAAGGCTAGGGAATCTTCATGAAAAAATATTTAAGATCAACTGAGATAATTGACTGGAAGCATCCTGAAATAAAATCAAAGGCTGAGGAGCTTGCAGTAGGTAAATGCTCTGATACTGAGATAGCAAAGTCATGCTTTGAATGGGTGAGAGATCATATCAGGCACATAGACGATTATAATATCCAGGCTGTGTCTGTCAGTGCATCTGAGGTATTATTATCAGGTTCCGGTGTATGTTATGCTAAAAGCCATCTGCTTGCAGCGCTCCTGCGAGCAAACGCAATCCCGGCCGGATTTTGTTATCAAAGACTCAGCAGGGATGATAATGGTGCACCCTATTGTTTGCACGGGCTTAATGCTGTTTACCTGCCTGAAACCGGTTGGTATAGGGTAGATGCAAGAGGTAACAAAGAGGGTGTAAATGCACAGTTCACGCCCCCAGCAGAACAACTGGCATTTGCGGTTAATATTGATGGTGAAATCGATTTCCCACAGATACTGTCTGATCCGCTGCCAATTGTAATTGAGGTATTAAAGGATTATAAAACTAAAGACGAACTATGGAATAACCTGCCGGACCTCCAATCGATGTAAGACAGAGAATCCAGTTGTTTTGTGATTACTTATTCGCTTATGGAGTATTTAAATCTGTAAAAATAGAAGGTCTGCTCCTGTTTAGTTTTTAAGGAGCAGACCCGAGTTTTAATTTACTTCTCTGCTGTTCAGATACTATTCGATCGGTTCAAGGGGCCAGCCCATTGATGGCGCACCGGGGCCAACTATTGACTGGATCAAATCCACCTCGCCGTCCCTCATCCTGAACATGTGGCAATCCACAAGGCCGCTTCCTGTGGGATTTTGCTCATTCGCTGTGGCCCCTCCGCCAAACATCATAAAGGCAATGGAAAGCCCTTTTTCAGTATCAACCCAGACGCGTCTCGGCCCATGATTAATGCTTGCGCCAATTGCCTTTCTGAAGCTTACCGGTGAACAATCGTGGTCTCTCGCTGTTGTCTGAAAACCGTTCTCCCAGCGGTCGCATACCTTAGCGAATGGGACGCTTACTGTCGAGCCTTCTGCGAACAGGGCAAAATAATTATTGGCCGCATCTGCCAGTGCCTTGCGAGGTGCTTGTTTCTCGGGTGCAAGGATAGTCTCCC